>JAFUSH010000053.1 GCA_017471705.1 Alphaproteobacteria bacterium
GGATTTACGGAGATGGGGGAAATCACTTCCGAAAGGTGTTATGAACAGACAGGTCAGAAAACACATAAAAAACTTGTGTCCGAAGGGTATGGAGACACAGGTTTTTTAGGAGAAAAGTACACGAAATTTAGGAGAACCAACATACCATATGAGCTCAGTATCTGTTTTACTTGCGACTTATGAACCTAGAATGGATTGGCTTTCTGATCTATTGAAATCTCTTTGCAGGCAAACACTTTTGCCAAAAGAAATCATTATCTGTGATGATGGATCAAGCGCGAAAAAGTATGATGAAATCGCAAGGACGGCAAATAAGATCATTACAGGGCAGATAGAGTTCAGATTATATCAGAATAAAGAAAACCTCGGATCGGACAAGACTTTTGAAAGACTGACAAAACTTGGTAAAGAAGAATTTTTTGCTTATTGTGACCAAGATGATATTTGGGAACCGCAAAAGCTGCAGCTGCTCGTGGGAGCGATGGAGTCTGAGATTGATACAACCATGGCATACAGTGATATGTCAGTAATTGACCAAAATGGTGAAATCAAGCATAAGAGCATGCGGCAGCTTCGGGCGGGGTTGGAATTTGCAGATGGAAGAAACCAGGCATATAGATATACCGTTGTTAATTGTTCGGCGGCCTGCGCGATGCTGGTTCGCGCAGACAAGGCAAAGCAGTGCATCCCTTTTTTTGAAGGAGTATTTTGTGATCAATGGCTTGCGGTGTGTATGGCGGCATGGGGGCGGATTATTTTTGTCAATAGACCTTTGGTACGCTACCGGAGACATGACGATAACCAGACAAGCATGATGTCAGGTATTAATAACAAAAAAAACTATATGGAAAAAAGGGTGCGTCCTGCCTATGAGCTGGTTTACGCATTACAAAAACGCAATATTCACTATGTTTATGAAAATCATGTTGAAGAATTTGTCAAAGCCAGAATGAGAAAAGATATAGTGCAGATATGGCATTATCGGAGGATATGCAGAAAATATGCATATTTTGATATTGCAATATGCTTGTTGCCGGAAAAGATTGTTTCTGCCATGTTGAAGTTGTTTCATGGATATACGAAAGCAGATATTCAAGAATGAGGATTGTGTATTTTGCTCCAATTTATTATGACGATCTGATGCAGAGACCACAACAGATCGCATTACAATTGGCCAGGCATCATCAAGTAGTGTATGTCGAGCCGACAGTCTGTGCTATGAAGTATTGGCTCAAGGGAGGAAAAAATTTCAGAGGCGGCAAGAGAAAAGAAAATAACCAATTGCATATTATTCGGATGAATGGCTTTTGTACAATTCATAAGAGTTTGGAGTTTTTTGATTTTTTTGGCTTAAACAGTATTTCGGAATATTTTCAAATCAGAAAAATTGTCAGGAGAGCGGACATCCTATGGGTGGGATATGCCGGGTGGTATACATTAGTTCGGCATTTCATGAAGAAACCCATTGTATATGACAAAATGGATCGAGAGGATCTGTTGAGAGGAAATATCTTTTTGAAGTTTACTATCCGGAGAAATGTAAAGTCTTTGGAGAGGTGTGCACGAGCAGTTTTTTTGACAAGCCGGAAATTAAGGGATAAATCATTGGTCAGGCATGATAATGTATATGTTGTACCAAATGCGGTTTCAGAAGATTTCATACCGAAAGAAAACGAGGGGAAAATATATTTTGGAAAGATATCAAAAATCCAAAAGATTGGTTATGTGGGAACGATAGCAGATTGGTTTGATTTTGATGTCATTTATGAGCTGCTGAAGATGGAGGAAAAGTATGAAATCTTTTTGATTGGAAACAATTTCAGTCCTTATATGAGGCATGAGAGGCTGCATTATTCTAAAGCCAGACCACATAGTGAGTTGGCAAGCTGTCTGTTTGAGTTTGATCTATGTCTTTATAATTTTAAGAAAGGCAGTCTATTAGATACCATTAATCCGGTCAAATTATATGAATATTTATCGGCAAATAAGCCGGTGCTTGCCGTAAGAAGTCCGGAGACGGAACGATTTCAGAAATATCTCAGATTATATGATTATCCCTCAGAAGTCCCACAGATTATAAGAAAGGATTGGCAGACGCCGTTCGAGAATGAGAAACAGAGACAGCGGTTTGTGTGCCGTAATAGCTGGGAAAGCAGGGGGAGAAGAGTGGAGTGTGTTTTGGGAGAGATAAAACATAATGAGTGACAGTAGTTTAAAAAAATATATATATTTAGCTCTTTTGATAGTGGAAAGTATAATATTAAGCTGTATTTTTTCTTTTTTGTTTATAAAGGGATATATGAAAGGAAGAATGATACAGACTGTTATATTGATTATAGGATTAATGCTTTTTGCTAGGATATTGGATTATATTGTAAAGTGGAATGATAGAGTGTTCTTACTATTGTTAATGCTCATGTTTGTTCTTGTTAGAATGATATTATTGAGGGTTTTTGAAAACGGCTTGAATCAAATTTCAGATTTTTATACTGTATTATACAATGCTATTAATGCGCATTGGAGTGATTTTGCAGATAGATATTATCGTCCGTTTCCGAGAAAGGCATTATATCCAATTATTTTAAATTTTTTAGGTTATAGAAGCGAGACAAAAATAATAATCCTTCAGATTATGATCCAAGCTACAGGGGCTCTTATGAATGCGTATGCTTTGATGAAGCTATATGAAAAAAAATATGGAATATTGGTAGGGCTCTTATGCATGCTGATACCATCGCAGGTATTTTATGTTTTTATTACAAATGAAGAAATTCTAGGTGGGTTTGTCGTATCATTTGTTATTTTAATGGCAGTTGAATTGTTGTGCGAGATGGATCAAGGCAATATTATTTCCGCAAAATGTGCCATTGTATGTTTTGTTATAGGGGGATTGAGCGGCATAGATTCGTATTTGAGGGGATTTACTATAGTGGTTATATTAGCGTTTATAATCGAAGTAACTATAGAAAATATTTCTAGGAAAAATATAAAATGGTTATCTGTAATTGTAGTTATTTTGATGATTTTATCTGTACGATTTATTGTCTCGAATCAAGTAAAACATTTAATAGAGAATCGCATTGGTGAATCCGTAGCGACAAATAGCACCATAGAAGTTATGTATTGTGCAGACAATCCAAAGTACGGAGGTATGTGGAATCCAGAAGCGTATGAGACTTATTTTAATAAACTTAAAGAAAATAATTTCGATTTTAAAAAGATGGGAGAATGGGCTACAAATGAATTGATTACAATAATGGCAAACAATAAAGATGAGATGCCAGCATTATTTCTGAATAAATTGGAGCAAAGCTATGGTTCTAACAAAGCTATGATATGGTGGTTTTATGAAACCTTAAATAAACAAAAACAAAGAGAGTTTAATAATAAATATATTATGGTATCTGAAATCGATGAGATTATTTATTATGCATTATTTTTACTCATTGTGATTGGCAGCATTATCAATATTAAAGTGCAAGACAGATACATATCTATATGTAATATGATTGTTATAGCAGCTATAGTAATAAATGTATTTATTACAGAATCCCAAGCAAGATACAAATCAAGTATTTTGGCAATATGGTTCATGATAGCATCATGGACTATTATAAAATTGAGTGAATATTTTTTTAAAGTATTGTATGTATCCAAAAAATAGAAAAACCATCCTTCGTAGACTGATATTGTGTTCAATCAATAGTTTTAGTAGTTTCTGGTATTTGCAATTGGTTATTCCAAATATCAGAAAGATTTGAGGGGGGATTAGAATATAACTATGATTTCTATAGTGATACCTACTTATAATGAAGAGCAAAATATTGAGAGGTGTTATGAGAATGTAGCATTTTTTTTTAAAACTGAGTTACCAGAGCATAAGTGGGATATTATTTTTATTGATAATTGTTCAAATGACAACACACGATTTCTGATTCGTCAAATTGTAAAAAAAGATGAGCGTGTAAAGGCAATTTTTAATGCAAGGAATTTTGGTCAGGCAAGATCTCATTATTATGGCTTACTACAAGCAGATGGAGATTGCGCAGTGTTACTGCATGCAGATCTTCAAAATCCGTTGAGCACGGTATATGAGTTTGTTCAGTGTTGGAAGAATGGCGCAAAAGTAGTGATTGGTATAAAAGATAGCAGCAAAGAAAATAAAATTATATTTTTTTTAAGGAGTTGCTATTATAAATTTATGTCAGAAGTCTCAGAAGTAGAACAAATTGAACATTTTTCTGATTTTGAACTATTGGATCGGGATTTTCTTGAGATATTGAAAGATCTGGATGACCCCACTCCATATCTGAGAGGAATTGTTTCGGAGTTTGGATTTAAAATGGAAAAAGTTCATTATATTCAAGAAAAAAGGGAGAACGGAAAAAGCAAGGCAAATTTTTTGACATTATACGACTTTGCAATGAATGGTATCACTTCGTACACAAAAGGTGTATTGAGATTGGCGACTGTTCTAGGAGGACTCCTGTCATTAATTAGTTTTGTAATGGGTATAATTACTCTTGTGAGAAAAATAATGTTTTGGGATGATTTTCAGCCAGGAATTGCGGCTGTGGGAGTGGGAGCATTTTTCCTTTTAGCCATTATACTATTTTTTGAGGGATTAATGGGAGAATATATTTTGAGTATTAATAGTAGACTATTGCACAGACCATTAGTTATTGAGGAAGAGAGGATAGGAGTGTTTTATGAATCAGAAAACGATGAATAAGATGATAATTATGGCTGCTACAAATACATAATATTGCCAATGGATATTTTCTTGTGGGGATGGACCAAACCACTAATTGCGATAGTGGGAAAAGGTGTGTTGTAGTTTTATTCTGCGAATGGTGCAATTCATGCCAGAGTATGATTTGTTACAAAAAGTAAAGATTCCTCCGGATATTATTTTTGCAGTATTGTTGTGGGCTCTTTTGTCAGGGATTGACGGATTTTCGTATCAAACGGGTGATTTTCAAGTAAGGAATCTTTTTTGGGGGAGATTTATGTGATTATAAGTGGTCGGTGATTTATGATTTTAGGAGCAAAATGATATGATCAGAGATTATACGCATTATTCTGACACGGCCATGCAAGTTCTAATGATTCAAAAATAAATAATATGCAAGATATAAGCATTTTTTCAATCAATATTTGCCGATAGATTATTATCAAGGAAGTCTATAGGGAAACATGGAAATGGAGAGCAATAAAATATTTGATATATTGATCGTCGGTTCGGGACTATCTGGAGCGGTAATTGCAAGAGAAAGTGCTGAAAAAGGCAAGAAAGTACTTATATTGGAAAGGCGGGATCATACCGGGGGAAATATGCATGATCATGTGAATGATGCAGGGATATTGGTTCATGATTATGGACCCCATACATTCCACACAAATGACCAGAAACTGATAAATTATATGTGCCGCTTTGCAAAGTGGCAGGAATACAGGCTGACCTGTGGTGCGAAAATCAATGGACAATTTACACCCACGCCGTTTAATTTTGCAACGATAGATACCTTTTTCAGTAAAGACAAAGCAGATGAAATAAAATTGGCTTTAGGGAGAGAATATCCCGGGAAATCGATGGTCTCCATTCTGAAGTTGTTGGACAGCTCTATTACCTGTATCAGAGAATATGCCCGATTTTTGTATGACAATGATTACAGCTTGTACACGGCAAAGCAGTGGGGAATCAGTCCAACAGAAATCGATCCGAGCGTGCTGGAGCGCGTACCCGTAAGATTGAATTATGACACAGGATATTTTGAGGATGCCTACCAGGTTATGCCAGAAATATCATACAATGATTTTTTCCATTCACTGCTCGACCATCCCAACATCATGGTTAAACTTCGTGTGGATGCAAATGATGATATATCATTCAAAAAGAATAAAATGTTTTTTGGCGGAGAGGTTTTACAGAAACCAGTTGTATATACGGGAGCAATTGATGAGCTGTTCACATATAAACATGGGCGGCTGCCTTACCGTTCTTTGCATTTTGAGTGGGTGATAGAGGAAAAAGAGAGTTTTCAGGAAGCACCAGTTGTGGCATATCCTCAGGCGGAGGAGTATACGAGGATCACGGAATACACAAAGTTGCCGTTGCAGAAAGTAGGGAACAGGACTGCATACGCAGTTGAATTTCCTGTTGATTATCAGAAAAGGGATTCGGCGGAGCCGTATTACCCAGTCATAACGGCAGCTTCCCAAGAAATATATATGCGGTACAGAGAAGAGGTTCTCCGTTACCCGAATCTTTATGTCTGTGGGAGGTTGGGGGATTTCAGGTATTACAATATGGATCAGGCATTGAAGCGGGCTTTGTGTGTGGCAGGTGAAATTTTTTGAATCAGCAAAGGAGGAGTGATGAGTGAAAAAAGCAATTATTACTGGAGCGAACGGTTTTGTCGGAAGCGCCGTCACTAAGGAACTGGTGAACAGGGGAGTGGAGGTCTTAGCATTGGATATGAAAGGGCATGACGGAAACCTTCCGGAGAACCAAGCATGCTCTTTTGCAGAATTCGATCTAGCACACCCATTTGAAATAAAGGAGCGGGCAGCATCTTTTGGAGCCGATATTTTTTATCATTTTGCATGGGCAGGGTCTGCAGGGAAGGCGAGAACAAATGCAGGGCTGCAGTTGGACAATGCAAAATGGACGGTAGATTGTCTGCAGCTTGCAAAGGAAATTGGCTGTAAGCGTTTTGTCAACGCTGGAAGCATTATGGAAAAGGAGACAGTAGAAGCGGTTTTCAGCGAGGGGAATCGTCCGGGATTACCATATATTTATGGAAGTGGGAAACTGGTCGCTCACACGATCTGCAAGGCAGTGGCGGCGGATATCGGAATGGATATTGTTTGGGCAATGATTACCAATGCGTATGGAGTAGGGGAAAAGAGCGCCCGGTTAATTAATGCAACGATACGCAAATGTATTCATCATATATCGCCCCAATTTACATCTGGTGTACAGAATTATGATTTTGTGTATATTGACGATGTGGCAAGGGCCTTTTTTTTGATTGGAGAAAAAGGGAAACCGTTCTGCGAATATCTGATCGGCTCTTCACGGGCGCGTCCTTTGAAAGATTTTCTTTTAGAGATGAGAGAAGCCATTGCACCGGATCTGGATTTTGTTTTCGGAGAAGTGCCATACACGGGGGTGCTTCAGCCGCTGGATGATTTTGACTGTTCGCTTACTGAAAGGGACACAGGATTTCGAGCAGAAGTGGGCTTTGGTGAAGGTTGCCGTCGAACTATGGAATGGATGATTTCTGACGGGGAGGAATAAGAATGCTGCAACCATTTGAATTTGAAAAAATGGAAATAGAGGGGTTGATAAAGATAACGCCTTTTTATGTGGATGATATCCGTGGCGGATTCACGAAAGATTATTCGCGGGAAGTGTTTAGAAACAATGGTATATTTTATGACTTAAGAGAAGTTTTTTACACAACATCACACAAGGGGGTTATACGGGCACTTCATTTTCAAAGAGAAAAACAGCAGCCCAAGCTGGTTCGCTGTATATATGGTCATGTGTATGATGTCGTCGTTGATTTAAGGAAGAACAGTTCGACCTTTAAGCAGTGGGTAGGATTTGACCTTACAGGGGCAGGACGGGAAGAGATTTTGATACCAGCAGGATGTGCACATGGCTATCTTGTTTTTGAAGAGTCCATCGTTAGTTATAAGTGCAGCGAAAAGTTCTATGGGGAATATGATGATGGTATCATGTGGAATGACCAAGATATAGCGGTAGACTGGCCATTAGATATGGTTGGCGGGATGAAGCGGATTATTCTAGCAGAAAAAGATAAGAACTTAAATTCATTTGCTGAATTTATGGATTTATATGGAGGATTTTGATGAAAGCAGTTATTTTGGCGGGTGGATTCGGCACGCGGATATCTGAGGAGTCGCAATTTAAACCAAAACCGATGATTGAGGTTGGGGAACGACCTATTTTATGGCATATTATGAAAATATATGGTACATATGGGATCAACGATTTCATCATTTGTGCCGGATATAAACAGCAGGTGATCAAGGAATGGTTCTCTAATTATTTTCTGTATATGTCGGACATCACTTTTGATTTCAACAGTGAAAACCAGATGACCGTGCACAATCGAAGGTCGGAGCCGTGGAAGGTCACGGTGGTGGATACGGGTCTGAATACGATGACGGGGGGGCGGGTGAAACGAATCCGTAAATATGTGGACAATGAAACATTCATGTTAACATACGGAGATGCCGTAGGGGATGTAGACATAGGTGCGTTAGTGGATTTCCACAAAGCGCATGGAAAGATCGGGACGATGAGCGTATACAATTTCGGACAGAACAAGGGTGTAGTTGATATCGCAGAGGATGGATGCATCGGTGAGTTTCGCGAGAAGTCGGATTTTGACGGGGATCTGATCAATATCGGATTTATGGTATTCGAGCCGAAAATATTTGACTATATCAATGGAGATGATTCAGTGTTGGAGAAGGAGCCGCTGGAGACATTGGTGTCGGAGAAACAGATGATGCCGTATGTTCACAGAGGATATTGGCAATGTATGGATACAAAACGAGAAAAAGAGAAGTTGGAAGTGCTTTGGGAATCAGGAAAGGCGCCATGGAAAGTGTGGGAGTGAGAATAATAGAAGTAGTGGATGGAAGCGGAGGTGTCCTTTCTTGTTTCAATGTTTGCTGTAGAAAATGTTTTTTAAATATGGCTATAAAAAAGAAAATTCGATCTTGCCACGAGTCCCTTAATCATGCTATGATAGGAATGGCAGAATAAAGAAGTCTATTTCTACATTGCATGTACATCTTATATCTATTTCATTTACACTTCTGCCGATTCCAGTACTGAAATCAGGCAGGGGTTCAGACCATGAAATGCCCTGCCGCATCTGAAAGAGGTATTTTATGGTCAACAGGGAACATAAGTCGAGGCTATTCGCGTTCATTTTCGGCCGGGAAAAAAACCGGAAATGGATACTAGAGCTGTATAATGCGGTCAACGGATCGCACCACGGGAACGCGGATGACATACGTATCACGACGATTGAGGATGTCATCTATATGGGGATGAAGAACGATGTGTCACTCCTGCTGTGTGACATAATGAGCATCTACGAGCAGCAGAGCACATTCAACCCGAACATGCCGATCCGGCAAATGATGTACGCGGGGAGGCTGTACGACAAGTACATTCAGGAGAATGGGTTGAAGATATATGGAGAGAAGCAGATTCCGCTCCCGGTGCCGAGGCTGGTCACGTTTTACAATGGCAGGGAGGACAGGGCGGATGAGAGCGTCCTGAATCTGAAAGATGCATTCATGGGAAATGCGAGAGCCGCGGAAGCGGATATAGATGTCCGGGTACGGATGGTCAACATCAATTACGGGCGCAACAGGAAACTGCTGGAGAATTGCGGACCGCTGAGGGAATACGCGTGGCTGGTCGAACAGATCAGGGAGTGTAATGAAAAGATGGGTATTGAGGATGCGGTAGACAGGGCGATTGACGAGATGCCGGATGATTTCGAGATTAAGGGATTTCTGCTGGCGAACAGGGCGGAGGTGAAGAATATGTGCCTGACGGAGTATGACGAGGAAAAGGCAATGCAGATGTTCAGAGAAGAGGGGCGAGAAGAGGGGCGGCAGAATGCCGTTCTTGAGATGGTCAAAGACGGCGACATCACTTGCGGGCGGGCAGCGGAGAAACTGGGGAAGCCAGTCAATGAAATTGAACGCCTTCTGATGGAATTGATAAAAGAATAAAATAAATTCAATAAGGAAGAAGATTCGGATTTCCGCGAATAATCGACCATGGTTATTATTTGAAATCACTTGAAATCTAGAGAAGATATTGAAGCTGTTTTCTTGATATTGCATATAAGGTGAAACATTTGGAATAAGAAAAGGATGTATTACAATTAAAGATAAATATGATGTCTAAATCATAAAAAGACGAAAGTTGGAAAAGTGTCTATGAAGAAAGATGGTTCTTTATGGGCACTTTTTGATTGCAATGAAATGGTATGCGCTAACGGATACTGATGTGAAAAATATGATTTTGTGTTGGGGAGAGTGAAGCATCGAGGGGACAATGGGTATGAAAAATAAAAGATTGCTTGAAAATTTTTACAATAGACATGTGTTTATCACAGGACATACCGGATTCAAGGGCAGTTGGATGTGTCAGGTGCTTTTACAGGCAGGGGCAAAGGTAACAGGCTATGCACTAGAGCCGCCGACCGAACCGAGCCTGTTTGTTTTATGCGGTCTGGACAAGAAAATAAATTCCATTATGGGTGACATCCGGGATCTGAAACATTTAAAGGAGGCAATGGAAAAGGCACGACCGGATATAGTCATCCACATGGCGGCGCAGCCAATTGTCAGGGACTCTTATAACGATCCAGTATACACATTTGAAACAAATGTGATGGGCACTGTGAATGTGCTGGAGGCTATCAGGCATTGTGGGACGGTTCGATCTGTTGTCAATGTGACAACTGATAAAGTTTATAGGAACAACGAATGGTGCTGGGGATATCGTGAGGACGATGTGCTGGATGGTCATGACCCGTATAGCAATAGCAAATCCTGTAGCGAACTGGTGGCTGGGAGTTACATCAGGTCTTTTTTCCGGGAAAGGGATATAGCCGTGTCGGATTGCCGTGCAGGCAATGTGATTGGAGGAGGAGATTTCGCAAAGGACAGGATCATCCCAGACTGCATCCGCGCTGTGGAGAAAGGAGAGACGATCGTTGTGCGAAACCCAAATTCGGTCAGGCCGTACCAGCATGTGTTGGAAGCAGTAATGGCATATCTAATGGTTATAGAAAAGCAGTGGAACAATACTTCTCTTGCTGGCAGTTATAATATTGGACCGAAAGCAGAGGATTGTCGGAAGACAGAGGAGATTGTCACATTGTTTTGTAATGAATGGAATAGAGTAAGTGGAAAGAATGTATTTTGGGAGAATGTCGGTGACAAGGGACCGTATGAAGCAAACTTTCTGAAACTGGACTGTTCGAAGATACAATCAGTATTTGGATGGAAACCAAGGTGGGGAGTAGAGACGGCGGTTGAGAAAATTGTAGAGTGGACGAGAGAGTATTTTGCAAAAGAGGATGTTGTTGGTTGCATGGAGAAACAGATTGAGGAATATATATCGGGATAAAAACTTATAGGGATTTCTGCTGGCGAACAGGGCGGAGGTGAAGAATATGTGCCTGACGGAGTATGACGAGGAAAAGGCAATGCAGATGTTCAGAGAAGAGGGACGAGAAGAGGGACGAGAAGAGGGGCGAGAAGAGGGGCGGCAGAATGCCGTTCTTGAGATGGTCAAAGACGGCGACATCACTTGCGGGCGGGCAGCGGAGAAACTGGGGAAGCCAGTCGATGAAGTTGAACGCCTTCTGATGGAATTGATAAAAGAATGAAATAAACGCAATAAGGAAGAAACTTCGGACTTCCACGAATAGAATTGATCAGATAGCCTCGGTTTAAAAGGACCGGGGTTTTTGATTACCGTAAATTACAAGGAGCTAAGCAGACTCTTAGGCAAATGAAACCGAATATCCGTAATAGAAAGGAAGACAGCATCTGATGAAAATCATGTCAGTGTTCGGCACAAGACCGGAAGCGATAAAAATGTGCCCGCTCGTGTTGGAGTTGGAGAAAATACCTAAAATAGAAAGCATCGTCTGTTTGACAGGTCAACATCGCCAAATGCTGGATCAAGTGGTAGAGATTTTTGGAATACATGCTCAGTATGATCTGGAAATTATGCGTCCAAAACAGACACTTACACAAATTACGGCTCTGATTCTTGAGAAGATGCAGGCAGTACTGGAACAGGAGAAGCCAGATGTGGTGTTGGTGCACGGAGATACGACAACCTCATTTGCTGTCGCACTCGCGGCATTTTATCAGCAGATTCCGATAGGACATGTGGAAGCCGGCTTGCGGACATATGATAAATTTTCTCCATTCCCAGAAGAAATGAATCGCTGCCTGACAGGCAGAATTGCTGAGTACCATTTTGCGCCGACAGAAAATAACCGAAAGAATCTCGCTAAAGAAAATATTACAAAAAATGTATTTGTTACGGGAAATACCGTAATTGATGCGTTTAAGATTACAGTCAAAGAAAAATATATATTTCACAATGAGACCCTAAAAAAACTGAATTATGAAGATAGAAAATGTGTATTGGTTACGGCTCATCGGCGTGAAAATTGGGGTGATCCGCTGAAAAATATCTGTCGGGCTGTCAAACGACTTGCGGAGCGGTATAGTGATACGGATTTCGTTTATCCGGTTCACATGAATCCAGTGGTTCGTGAAACGGTGTATGAAGTATTGGGGCAAACGGACAATATATATTTGATACCTCCGGTAGATGTTGAGGATATGCACAACATCATGAGCCGGAGTTTTTTAGTTATGACGGACTCAGGTGGATTGCAGGAGGAAGCGCCGTCGTTCGGCGTGCCTGTTTTGGTTCTGCGAACGGAGACGGAAAGGCCGGAGGCGGTTGAAGCGGGAACGGTGAAAGTCGTAGGAGTGGGAGAAAATGAGATTTTTGAAGAAGCTGTAGAGCTGTTTGAAGATGAAGCCGAGTATCACAGGATGGCAAAGGCCGTGAATCCGTATGGTGATGGACATGCGTGTGAGCGAATCGTGAAAGCAATATTGGGGGAATTAGAAAATGTATGATTTTATCGTAGTTGGTGCAGGATATGCGGGAGCAGTTTGTGCAAGAATGATTGCGGAACAACTGAATAAAAAGGTTCTTATCGTAGACAGACGCCCGCATATAGCTGGAAATATGTATGATTTTACAGATGAAAACGGACTGCTGATCCATCAATACGGTCCCCATATTTCTGTTATGAACGAGGAAAAAGTATTTGATCTTTTAAGCCGGTTTACGGAATGGATTCCCTATCATCATACAGTCAGGGCAGAAGTTGATGGAATAGAGATACCATTACCGTTTAATTTGACGGGCATAGATTATCTTTTTGATGTGAAAAAAGCATTGAGATTAAAGGAAAGATTGATTGAGTTGTATGGATTTGGTGCCAACATTCCTATACTGCAATTGTTAGAAGCGGATGATGAAGAGATACAGCGGTTGGCAAATTATATTTATGAAAAAATATTTCTGCATTATACAGTTAAAATGTGGGATCTTTCACCTTTGGAAGTAGATGCTTCCGTAACGGCCAGGATACCGGTTCGCCTGTCATATGACAACAGACATTTTCAGCATAAGTATCAAGTGATGCCCAAAAAGGGATTTACCTGTTTATTTGAAAATATGTTAAATCATCGTAATATTACAGTGCAATTAGATATTGAAGCAAAAGACATGATACGGATGGACGAAAAACATGGGAAAATATTTTTCTACGAAAACGAATTTAGTGGAGGTCTGATATACACTGGGGCATTAGATGAATTGTTTGACTTTCAATTTGGGGAACTGCCCTATCGATCTTTGGAATTTGAATTTAAAATGTGGCAAAAAGATCATATACAGGATTCGTCCGTGTTGAATTGGCCAGATGACAGACCGGCCACAAGAAGAACGGAGATGAAAAGATTAACTGGACAGAGGAAAGACAATGTCACGGTGACGATCACGGAATATCCTGGGGCTTTCCAGCGTGGAGCAAGTGGATATGCTGAGCCGTATTATCCGATTGTCAATGAAGAATGCCAAAAGATATACCAAAAGTATAAGAAAAAAGCAGAAAAATTCCCTCAACTAGTACCGGTTGGAAGATTAGCAGATTATAAATATTACAATATGGAAGCGACTATTTTACGCGCATTGGATGTATTTGAACATAATATATGCAAGGAGAAGGCATGATTCCCGGTTTTCTGAAAACATTTTATCGTTATCGATTTCTAATGTCACAGCTGGTGTTGCGTGATTTTAAAATCAAATATAAACGGTCCATTTTAGGTGTGCTCTGGAGTGTGCTTCATCCGCTGTTTATGATGTTGATCATGACTGTGGTTTTTGAAAATTTGTTCCGTATGACATCTTCAGGATCTATGAATTATCCGGTTTATATTATTACGGGATTGGTCATTTTTAATTATTTTACGGAGGCTACGACGAGTGCGATGTCATCTATTATCAACAGTTTTAGCCTTGTTACAAAGGTCAGTCTTCCCAAAGCGGTATTTCCAGTGAGCAAAGTATTGTCGTCCTGTGTCAATCTATTCTTTTCATTGATTGCTTTGTATGTCGTGATTATCGTGACAAAAGAAAGAATTACGGTACATCATTTATTGTTAATATATGATTTCTTTTGTTTGTTTCTTTTTTCCTTGGGAATAGGTTTCTTTTTAGCAGCATTGACCGTTTTTTTCCGGGATATGATCTATCTGTACAATTTATTGACTCTTGCGTGGATGTATATGACGCCGGTATTTTATGATCTGTCAATTGTGGGAAAAGATATGATCAATTTGTTCCGTGTGAATCCTATGTATCAGTATATTTCTTTTGCGCGAAATATTATTTTATATCACGCGGTGCCGTCAGAGAGTCAATTTCTTTTTATATTTTTTGTGGGTCTTTTCATGCTTATAATGGGTTATTTTTTCTTTAAAAATCAGCAGAACAAATTTATATATTATATTTGAAAAGTGATGGGATAAAATGATTAAAGTAGAACATGTAGCGATGCGGTTTAATCTAGGGGTGGAAAAAGTTAATACATTAAAGGAAGTAGTGATTAAGGCTATAAAAGGAGAACTGCGATTCAAAGAGTTTTGGGCATTGAAGGATGTCAGTTTTCAAATTGAGACAGGAGATGTGCTTGGCGTGATCGGATCCAATGGAGCAGGAAAATCTACACTTTTAAAAGTAATAGCAGGCGTGCTCGAACCCACGGAAGGGAAAGTATCGGTAGATGGCGTGATTGCACCGATGCTGGAACTGGGTGCGGGATTCGATTCAGAATTAACAGGAAGAGAAAATGTATTTTTAAATGGAGCGGTTTTGGGGTACGGAAAAAAGTTTTTGACAGATAAATATGATGAAATTGTTGCTTTTGCGGAATTAGAAGATTTTATGGAAGTACCGATCAGAAATTATTCATCGGGAATGCTTGCAAGACTTGCTTTTTCCATTGCAACGGTTGTGGATCCGGAAGTTTTGATTGTGGATGAGATATTGTCTGTGGGAGATGCAGCGTTTCAATACAAAAGCAGACAAAAGATGGAGAGCATGATTGCAGGAGGTACGACAGTACTATTTGTATCTCACGCCACGGAAAGCATAAGAGAAATTTGCAATAAAGCATTGTGGCTGGAACACGGAAAAATGATTATGTTTGGTGAAGCGGAAGAAGTGTGTGATCAATATATGAGAACGGTTGAACATTAGTTTATGTCAGGGAGAATTTCAATGAAAATATTTGTAGCATCGTGGTTTTTTCCGCCCTCAACATCATCTGAGGGGATTGTAACATACAAATTGCTGCGCAATTCTATGTATGAGTATGATGTTTTTAGCGCGGAAAGTGATTTATGGGGCTATAAAGAAAAAACAGATATCAAAAATGCCGAAAACATTACCGTTTATCGGGTGAAGACTGACGACATTGATGAGTGGAAAAAAGCGTGTGTTGAAAAATTTGAGAGTCTATATGACAAAAAGGGTTATTCCTGTATTATGACGCGAAGCATGCCGCCGGAAAGTATAAGTGTAGGCAGTATGATTAAGGAAAGACATCCGGAAATTAAGTGGATAGCCAGTTTAGCTGATCCCATAGCGAATAATCCATATGAGATAGATGCTTATGTGGAAAAAAACAGCATGCTTTCTAAAGAGCAGAAAATCATGTTAAAAAGAGCACTACGGGCTGAGGACGAAAGTGCTCTAAGCGCATGGGAAAGTCATCCGATGGCATCGATACGATTGCTTTGTAGGTTAAAAAAATGGGAAAATATCGTTTTAAGAGAAGCAGATCTCATAATTTGCCCAACAGCAGAACAGATTCGGTATATGCTTGGAAAAAAGCCTTGGATGCCAAAATGTGTGCCGATACCGCACAGTTTTGATCCAACATTTTACTCAGAGGAAAAAGAGACGGATGATAAGAAGATGCATTTTCTATTTATTGGGTATTCAGATCAAACGAGATCATTGGAACCAATTATAAAGGCGATTCGCTGGCTGAAAGAATCGCGAAGCGCCGCGTTGGATGAAATGCAAGTTGATATTGTAGGCAATAACCCCAGGAATCTTAAGGATCAGGTGTTGAATTATTACTTGGATGATATTATTTTTTTCCATGAAGGAGTAAATTATTATCAAAGCCTAAAATGGATGCAGAATGCAGACTGGCTGATACATATAGATGCCTTCTTTGATGAATTAGCTCCTTGCGGATCTATTTTTTTTGCAGGAAAGCTGGCAGATTATTTTGGCACTGATAAGCCGATTTTTGCATTGACGGGAGAGGGTACACCCGCTGATGAGATGATCAGATTGGCTGGTGGAATTTCTTTGAGGCAAGGGGAGATTGCATCAATTGCATCTGCTTTTGAAAAAATTGTTTTAAATAAAGATATCCCAATGATTCATCGAAGCTTTCGGGATTTATTTTCATCACAAAAGGTTTCTTCGGATTTTGATAGTATTGTTGGTGGATTGATACATCCAGAAATTGGCATTGAGGAGACGCTGTTGCCAAAGGAAGAGAAGAATAATGATGTCAAATTCCTAACGATTTGTGTCCCTGCATTTAATGTGGAACGCTGTTTATCAAGATGCCTTAAAACGCTGTTGGATCATCCCTATGTGAAATATGAAGAGATATTGATTATAGATGATGGATCGACAGATTTAACACGGGAAATTGCCCAGGGGTTTGAAAAGAGATATTCTGGAATTGTTAAATTGATATCCAAAAAAAATGGCGGACATGGTTCAGCGATTAACATGGCGATTCATTATGCTACAGGTAAGTATTTTAAGGTGGTGGACAGCGATGACTGGGTGGACAGTGCCGCATTGGGTGAGTTGATCAGAAACATCAAAGAATGTATTTTTCAGGAAGACATTATTTCGTCAAATTATGAAGAAATTGACTTGAATACTGGAGCAGCAACAATGATTGCCCCGGATGAGAGCGTTGAGTTTGACCGAAGTTATCATTTTGCAGAATTATCCCCTGAAAAATACTATTTTACTTTGGCAAGTATGACGATACGGACAGGGATTTTACGAGAGCATCATATACGCTTGCAGGAAAACACATATTATGTTGACTGTGAATATATTTTGTTTCCGATTCCACATGTGAGAAAGTTCCTTTTTTCAAATAATAGTTTATATCGCTATTCCAGAGGAAGTACGGAGCAAAGTGTTGATCTGGATAATTTGGTAATGAGATATGACCATCACAACCGTGTTGTGCATAGTTTATTGAAATACTCCTTGGAAATGATTGCATCAAGAGAACAGAGGGCATACTATGACGCGATTTTGTTGAAAATCATAAAAACGCACTATGCGCTGATGTTGATCTACGATAAAAAAAAGGACAGGGGATTCCGCAGAGCAAAAGAGTTTGATATTTATTTAAAGAGGATTCGTCCGGACATATATGACAGGATAAAGAAAAAGATGCCGCTTACGAGGATTGTTCAGTTAGGGAGATATAGTGATAAAAGCGCCGTTTATCGGCTTTGGCAAATTGCTGAAAGGGAACATATTGTTTTAAAAACCAGGGGTGCAGCTTTAAAAGAGAGGATGCTGCATTCCGGCTTGTTTCAACGAGCGATGTACAATCCCGTCACGCGGACAATATATAGAATACATTTTGCGCAAAATGGGTATCGAAAATATATAAAAAAAATACGAAATGAGGAAAGCGAATGATGGAAAAAGGTAGTGTAAATGCGCAAGAATATTGGGAAAATCGTTTTCAGACAGGCGATTGGGATATGAACGAAGGAGAGAAACAATCCACTTTTTTTGCGGCAGTTGCGGAAGAAGCATTTCCAGGTTGGTTGAAGGGTGATCTTCAAAAGAATGAATGGAATGTCATAGATTATGGCTGTGCGGAAGGCGATGGAACAGCGTATTTGGCGAGGTTGTATCCAAGCTGTAGGTTTTTGGGGATTGATTTTTCTGAAAATGCGGTCTGGTCGGCGAATACGAAATATCCATTTTGTCATTTTCAGGCAGGAGACATTACTAAGGAATTGCAGAAAACAGATGTTGTTTTTTCATCAAATACTTTGGAACATCTGACAGAACCCAAAAGGATTCTTCAGTCGTTGGTGGAGAGTGCAAAGTATTGTGCGATTTTCCTTTTGCCATTTGAAGATGAGAGTGGGATGGCAGAGCATTTTAGTGTTTTTACGGCTGGATTTTTTCCGGAGGATGTGGGTGAAGAGTATTATTTAAAAAGCTTCAAGATTATAGACTGCCGCCATATGGAACACACATCTTGGTTGGGAAAGCAGATTTTATTAGTATATGCGAATGAAAATGTTTATCCGAGAAAAAAGGAAACGCTAGAAAAAATATATAATGTTCATATAAAGAAATTAATGGAAGAAACTCATTTGGTAAAACAAGAATGGGGGGGTAAAGAAGTGAAATGGAAAGATATTGAAGAACTTCGGAATCCTCTTCAAGAGAAAGAGAATGAGTACGAAGAATATAAACTTAAAGCAGAAGCAGAATTGGCTGATTTCAAGAAGCGGATAATGGATCTAGAAAAAGCACTTAAATTATATCAGAAACAGATGGATTGGGTATACGAGGAAATAAAAGAAGAGCGTGATGCAATTGAAGATATTATTAAGACAAAGGACGAAGATGTACTTGAAACGAGAAACAGGATCATAGAAATAAGTCGTTCCAGACCATATAGGATTGCGCATCTTTTGGTCGAGATGAAATATTTGCTGTTTGGGAAGAAAGACGAGAAAAAAATGACGAAAATGTGGCTGGCAAATCGAAATAATGTTACAGCCCATAATTATATGATGGAGATATATGACCGGCTAGGGACAATCGGAAATGACGAAGAATTGAAAGATCATGTGCGGAATATCGGAAAGGATATGGGGAGTCACATAGGAATTGATATATTGCAGAACATTATAGAAAATTATGAAAAAAAATATATTTTTGTGATGCCAGTTTTGATAGATTGGAATGTTCCTCTATTCCAAAGACCTCAGCAAATTGCAATGGAGATTGCGAGGCAGGGGTATTTATTTATCTATTGTTTGGGAGGCGGCATATATGACAAAGTATATTATCCAAAAGTAATAGAACCAAATTGTGTTTTAATGCCAGGAGGCAATCTACATGATGTGTTTGGGATTGCAAAAGGTTTATGTAAAGAGATAATATTAGATATGTATTCAACAGGGAATGCGTATGACTTGGAATGGTATAGACAATGGAATATATTTAATTATAAAATATTATATGAATATATTGATGAAATTTCAGAGGAAATATCTGGTCATAAAATACCGAAATCTGCTTATGTGCGACATGAAACATTTATGAAAAATCCCGATGTATATATAGTAGCGACGGCAGAAAAGCTATATGATGAAGCTGTGAGATACAGAGGAAACACGAAAAGGATATTGTACTCTGGTAATGGAGTAGATATAAAACATTTTCAAATGAAAACAAACAAAAAAATTCGGGTTCCGAATAAGATGCAATTTATGATGAATGAAAATAAACCTATAATAGGATATTTTGGAGCAATTGCAAATTGGTTTGATTTTGATTTGATTATACAGTCTGCAAAAGAAAGACCAAAGTATAACTTTCTGCTGATTGGACCCAAATATATGGGATTAAAGAAAGATTCATATGAAGCGATAAACAGCATATCAAATATTTGTTTGCCGGGTGTTATAAATTATGAATTATTACCACAAATCGCAGATTATTTCACGGTAGCGACGATACCGTTTTTGATCAATGATATTACCGAGTCCACATCACCGATAAAGATATTTGAATATATGGCAATGGGGAAGCCGATTGTCACTACAGCCATGCGTGAGTGCGTGAAAATACCGGAGGTAATGATTGCGCACAATACGGAGGAGTTTATTCATGCATTGGATGAGGCGGTAGAAATAGTAGAAAGCAAACCTGAAGAATACGATTTACTAAAAGAAAAATTGTTGAAGAGGGCGGAGGAGAATTCGTGGGCACAAAAAGCAAGAGAGATTATCGCTTTAGTGACGGAATGAATGGTTTAACAATATCCGCATCCCCCTCCCCACCGCTTATTCTTATATCAAAACATCAGTCTTTAGAGGCTGGGGTTTTTAACAGGAGTTGCTCTGTTCTGTGGGACAGATGCGTCAAACAGATTTTCTTTCGACCCGTCTTTATGAGATTGCACTTCTAATCGCGATTCAAGCTCAGCAATGCGTTTTTGCATTGCATCGACCTTTTTTACGGCTGCATCCCGTTCTTTTTTATATCTGTCAATGGTCTGCTGGATGCCCTTCTGTCTGCGTTCATAGTCGGCACGGGCCTCGCATTCCAAGGCGATGGCCTCGTCAGCGGACAGGTCGTAGATGGAAGTGGCGGCTTTTTCGATGATTGTGTCATTTTTTGCAAGCATCCTGATTTCCTCCCATGTCTTTGCCTTGAAAAGCCGCGCCCAGCGGTCGATCCCGTAGAAACGGTCTTCCGAGGTGGCGTCGTTGATCCGGTTCAAGTTTAACACAGACAGGCGGATGCTGTCACTATATATTTTGCGGGAAACCGGATTCATCAGATAATAATCCGAGAGGAAGGCATCCTCGTCATCGAACAATTGGAAGTCGAGGAAGCCGATGTGGATTACGGGTCTGGCATCCAGATAGGTTTCACCTGATTTCAATGCGGAGTAATTCCGGCAGAGATAATAGAGCGAGCGTTTCTCCCAGTCGTGTTCGTTGGCAACCTGCATTTCCAGATTGATGACAGAGCTATTGTCGAACAGAACCCTGACATCAAGGATGACGGTCTTTTCATCCATATGCTGCCCGAGAATGATGGGATTCATGATGGAAGCGGAATGGACGGCATTCCCCGGGATGTGCAGGACGGAGCTGATGAGCGCAACCAGCACATCGTTGTTTTCCTGAAGGACAGCGCGGAACATGTAGTCGTTGGTCATGCCATAGCGGATCTCCCCGGTGGCATTCTGGAAGCTGCTTGAAACAGAAGGCTTGGACATAATAGAAATTCCTTTCGGTTGATAGATATTGTTTATAGAAATGATCTGTAGTGAAGCCATTGTAGCATTATTCGGCGGAATTGCAATACGGTTAGAGAATTGTTTATAAAAAATTAATATTTAGGAGTATTTTGATGTTCATTTTTTAAACCACGATGTATTAGATCGTTGCATATGCAGTAGATGAAAAGACAGCAAGGAATAAAGCAGAGGTAAGATACCCCAAATAACGCTAATGGAAATAAGAATAAAGCATAAAATATCATACATCATTTATATATATTTTTTTATTCTCATATGTTCTACGATATTATGCAAGTGTGCTCATGGATCGTTTATAGCAATAGACATGGGCTGGATTTTTTTACTATGGATGTTCACATTGGCTGAAACTATGTCGTTAAGGGCGCATTTTTCTACAAAAGCGATTATTTTATTTGGCGTCTTGCTCCGCTGTGGAATGTGTTTTTTGGCAGAATTATTGGATGGAACGCTCCCGGGATTTATAGACAGTCCGGATCAGAAAGGATTTTTGTCAGTTGCCGAACAATATTTTAACGGAAATTTCATTGAAGTATATACAAGGTTTCCTTTCTTCATATTCTTACTTTTTCAGGTATTTGGGCCTAGTGGAATGATGATCCGCTTCTTTAATATCCTGTTGTGGTTTTTGGGAATCAAACTAATAGAATATTCAAGGGGGAATCTTTTTGGGCGAGAGGCACAGTATCTGATATGTTTTTATTGTCTTATGCCTTTTTGGACAATATTGACAGTTAGTGTGCTGAGGGAAAGCGTAATGAGTTTTTTGATGATGCTTTCAGTTTGTTTTTTATTCAAATGGATGGACAGAGGACAGAAAAAAGATATAATATGGGCATTGATCTGTTCGCTTCCAGCCATACTTTTGCATGGAGGTAATGTTGTAATTTTAGTGGTAATTTATATGGTGTGTGCTCAATGGTGTGTAAGAACAAAAAAGTGGAGAATATTTACGCAAAAAAATTTACTATTAACGAGCGGAATGATTTTTGTTTTGGTCTGTCTATGATCAGTATTTGCAGGTAGTATTTTAAAAAATTATCCGATATGGACATCATGGCAGCTTCTAACCAATTATTCCCAAGGACCTGCACGAGCAGATTATATGAATGATTATATATCAGTAACAAGTGTGGGGCAGTTCGTCTATTATACGCTGTATAGATCAATTTTTTTCTGGATATCACCGACACCCAATTTTTGGAATACACCACAGGATATACTCGGGTTTCTTGCGGACAGTATTCCGTGGATTATTTTTTTCCTTTTCTGTCTGAAAGATATAATCTGCAGAAAACTGAATGCAAAGGCGCTGGTTGGTATTTATGTCTTTTTGGCATTTACTTTCGTTTATGGGTGGGGCACAAGGAACGCAGGCACGGCGATGCGCCATAGAGACATGTTGTTGGGAATGCTGGTGATGATAAAACTTTTAGGGCATAGGCCAGATTTATCCATAAAGTACAGCTGATCTTCATACTATCCAAATCTTTCTCACTCATACGGGAAACCGTTTGTTGCATCAGATTTTCAGATAGGAGTTGCTCTGTTCTGTGGGACAGATGCGTTAAACAGATTTTTCTTTCGACCCGTCTTTATGAGATTGCACTTCTAATCGCGATTCAAGCTCGGCAATGCGTTTTTGCATTGCATCAACCTTTTTTACGGCTGCATCCCGTTCTTTAGCAAAAGCATCCCGCTCTTTGGCAAAGACATCCCGTTCTTTTTTATATCTGTCAATGGTCTGCTGGATGCCCTTCTGTCTGCGTTCATAGTCGGCACGGGCCTCGCATTCCAAGGCGATTGCCTCGTCAGCGGACAGGTCGTAGATGGAAGTGGCGGCTTTTTCGATGATCGAGTCATTTTTAGCAAGCATCCTGATTTCCTCCCATGTCTTTGCCTTGAAAAGCCGTGCCCAGCGGTCGATCCCATAGAAACGGTCTTCCGAGGTGGCGTCATTGATCCGGTTCAAGTTTAACACAGAAAGGCGGATGCTGTCACTATATATTTTGCGGGAAACCGGATTCATCAGAAAATAATCCGAGAGGAAGGCATCCTCGTCATCGAACAATTGGAAGTCGAGGAAGCCGATGTGGATTACGGGTCTGGCATCCAGATAGGTTTCACCTGATTTCAATGCGGAATAATTCCGGCAAAGGTAATAGAGTGAGCGTTTTTCCCAGTCGTGTTCGTTGGCGACCTGCATTTCCAGATTGATGACAGAGCTATTGTCGAACATAACTTTGACATCAAGGATGACGGTCTTTTCGTCTATATGCTGCCCGAGAATGATGGGATTCATGATGGAAGCGGAATGGACGGCATTCTCTGGGATGTGCAGGACGGAGCAGATGAGCGCAACCAGCACATCGTTGTTTTCCTGAAGGACAGCGCGGAACATGTAGTCGTTGGTCATGCCATAGCGGATCTTCCCGGTGGCATTCTGGAAGCCGCTTGAAACAGAAGGCTTGGACATAATAGAAATTCCTTTCGGTTGATAGATATTGTTTATAGAAATGATCTGTAGTGAAGCCATTGTAACATCATCCGTCAGGATTGCAATAGGGCTGGAGAATTGTTTATGAAAAATTAATAGATTGTTTATAATTTTAAAAATTCAATACGCATTTTGTAAAAAAAATAAACAAAAATGTTTGATGTCACCAACATTTCATGATAATATGAAAATATATATTTGACATATAAACCTTTGTGGGACACATTAAAAGCAAGAAGTTTGAAGAAAACCGATTTGTGCGTCATGGCAGGTCTTTCGAGA
>JAFUSH010000084.1 GCA_017471705.1 Alphaproteobacteria bacterium
ACTCGCAAGCTCGTTGGCTCGGCTAGTGTCACAAAGAGAGAGGGAATTGTCTCTGTGGTGGTGTGTTTGCCCCTTGCGGGGAACAGACCCACCCTTAGTCCTTTTTCTATTACTCGAGCATAGCTCTCGAAAAGAAAAACCTCTCGCAAACAATTCACTGGATTGTTTGCTCGGCAGAGTCTAGCTAGGGAGGGAAGTTTTCCCGTGATTTCTTCATTTACCCCCGTAGCACCTTCTGCCAAAGTAAATGCTTGTTTAAAATTTTTCATTTTACCTCCAAAATTAGCCATAGTAATAATAAAATACGTACAATTTATTAAGTATATTAATATTATTTATTATGTTTAATAAAAAGTCAACTATAATTTAGCTGTTATATTATTAAAAATTTTCCAGATTAGGTTAGCATGCTTTTAGGAATAAATTAATGAATAATATTAAAGAGCGGCTTGGGAAAAGAATAAAAGAGTTACGAAAACGCCAAAATCTTACACAAGAAAAATTATCAGAGATTGCCGGTATTGAAATTCCTAGTCTTAGCAATATTGAAAACGGTAAAAATTACCCGAATCACGAAACACTCGCTAAAATATCAGATGCTTTGAGAGTCAAACCTTACGAGCTTTTTATGTTTGATTATTACGTATCAAAAGAACAAATGATAAATGAGATAATAAAGAAAATGGAAAATGACGATGAATTGGCACGTAAACTTTATCAATTTTTTCTCTGCGTAAAATAACTTTTATTCGTGTTACAATTTATTTATGAAAGATGTTCAGAATACTAAGGATATCCGAAATGTTGATATTCAAAAAGTTGGGATAAAAAATGTAGATTTGCCGTTAATTATTCAAAGGAAAAATAACTCAGATCAAGTAGTTTCGGGTACAGCACGGGTTGCAGTTTCATTGCCTCGAAATTTTAAAGGTACTCATATGAGTCGTTTTATCGAAGTTTTGAATGAATGGCGAAATAAAAATTTACTGGGAGTAGACATTAAAGGATGTCTTGAAAAGATCATAAAAAAGCTTCACGCAGAAAGCGGTGAGTTGGAATTTGACTTCAAATATTTTATTAACAAGCATGCTCCTGTTTCAAAACTTGCTGCACCTATGTGTTACGAGTGTTCATTTGAAGGGTACATCGATAGAGGTGAATATAAATTTATACTTGGTGTAAAAGTTCCGGTGACAACACTTTGTCCTTGTTCAAAAGAAATTTCAGAATACGGGGCTCATAACCAAAGAGCAGTTATAAGTGTCAAGGTTTCATACCCTGAGACAAAGCACATTTGGCTTGAAGATTTGATTGAAATGGTTGAGAGCTGTGCTTCTTGCCCATTGTATTCACTGCTTAAACGTCAGGATGAAAAATACGTTACAGAACACGCGTGGGAAAATCCAAGATTTGTTGAAGATGTTTTAAGAGATGTGGTAGTTAAACTTCGTAATCACCCTGTAGTTAATGAATTTGAAGTAGATTGCGAAGCATTTGAAAGTATTCATAATCATTCTGCCTGGGCTTATCAAAAGGAAATTAAGTAAGTTCTTTGATTATATCTTCAACCTGCTTTTCTAATTCGTCATAGCCGGAATTATTATCAATCACGTAATTCCAGTCTTTTATATCGTCAAGTCCGATTTCTGTAATATCGTTTTCCCCTACGAGTTCACCACGCACTTGACGGGTTTGTCGGGAAGCTTCAACTCTTATTGCAATTGCTCCGGCATTTTTAAAAACTTCATATTCGTGTGGAACACGTACATCTGTAACAATAATATTTCCTTTTTGTTCTAAAATTTTTTTTAACCAATAGTCAGGATCTTGATCCCTCCCCCAGTTGCCTAATGCTATTAAATCCGCACGGTATTGAGATTTATTGGTTTCGATTTGTTCGTAAGTCAGCCCTTTTTCTTTACCATAAGTTAATTTGATAATATCGCCCATTGCACATCTGCGAAAATCAGGCATTTTTGCAAGCATAATTTTCGCCGCCGTATCCTTGCCTGAATATTGCTTTCCAGAAAAAATTATTATCTTATCTGCCATCTTAACCCCCATTTCATTTTACCATAAAAAGAGTGAACTTAACATTTTTTATTATTTAATTGAAAAATTACTATGTTGGTAATAATGTAAAATAACGAGTGTACACAATACAATATTGGAATATGTTATGGCATTAAATTTTCAAGAACTGGTTTTAAATTTACAAAAATTTTGGGCTGATTACGGATGTATAATTGAACAGCCTTACGACATCGAAAAAGGTGCTTCTACTATGAATCCGGCGACTTTTTTAAGAGTACTTGGTCCGGAGCCGTGGAGTACTGCAATGATTGAACCTTGCAGACGACCGACTGACGCAAGGTATGGTGAAAACCCAAACAGATTAGGGCATTATTTTCAGTTTCAGGTTATCTTGAAACCTTCTCCTGATAATGCTCAAGAACTTTATTTGAAAAGTTTAGAGGCAATGGGGATTGATTTGAGAGAGCATGATGTTCGTTTTGTCGAAGACAATTGGGAGTCACCGACTCTTGGGGCTGCCGGTGTCGGCTGGGAAGTTTGGCTTGACGGTATGGAAATCACACAGTTTACATATTTTCAACAAGTCGGCGGGCTTGAAATTAAGCCTGTTGCATTAGAGTTAACCTATGGTTTAGAAAGAATTGCAATGTATTTGCAAAATAAAGAGTCGGTTTATGACATCATGTGGAATGATAAATTGACATATGGCGAAATTTATCATCAGAATGAAGTTGAACAATCAAAATATAATTTTGAAGTATCAAATGCTAAGGATTTGTTTGCAGCATTTGATTTATACCAAAAAGAAGTTGACAATTGTGTGAATTCAAAACTTGTTTTACCTGCTTATGATTATGTTTTAAAATGCTCTCACACTTTCAATTTACTTGATGCAAGGGGGGTAATAAGTAAGGACGAACGTAACAATTTTATTGGTAGAGTAAGAACAATGGCTTCTGCGGTTGCGAAATTATATGTAGAGCAAAGAGAAGAAATGGGATTTCCGCTTTGCAAATAAAATTAAACAAAAATATAAGGAACGAAAATGGCTGAAAAATTTAACAGAGCGACATTTACTCGCAATTTTTTGAAAAACATTACAAGAATCAAAAACCCTGATGAAATGCTTGCGGATGCAAAATCTGACGGATTGGAGAAAACACTTGGTGTTTGGGATTTAATTATTCTTGGTGTCGGAGCTATTATCGGGTCAGGTATTTTTGCAGTTGTCGGGATTGCTGCTGCTGGAGCTGCTGACGGTTCAAGCCTGGGGGCGGGTCCTGCTTTAATGGTTTCAATGATAATTGCAGCGATTGCGTGTGTATTTTCAGCTTTGTGTTATTCAGAATTTGCCACAATGATACCGGTTGCGGGTGGTGCTTATACTTATACTTTTGCCACTTTAGGCGAATTTGCAGCTTGGATGGTTGGTTGGGTATTGATGCTTGAATATGCAATAGGTTTTATTGCTGTTGCTTGTGCTTGGTCTAATCATTTAATGCAATTTTTGCAGGGCTTTGGACATATTTTACCGTCATGGCTTGCTAATCCACCGGTTTGGCTTACGAATGATGTATTTACTGTTAGCAAAATGCTTGATTCCAACCCGGATTTATATGTCCCGACGGTACTTGGAATGCCTATATGTATAAATGTGCCGGCTATTTTAATTGTTTTGTTAATGACTGCTATTTTGGTAAAAGGTACAAAAGATTCTGCTAAAATGGCGGGATTAATGGTATTTATAAAACTTGCAGTAATTGCACTTTTTGTAATTGCCGGAGCGTTCTTTATAACCCCTTCAAATTGGACACCTTTTGCTCCTAACGGAATTGAAGGGATTTTCGCCGGAGCGTTTTTAATATTCTTTGCATATATTGGGTTCGATGCTTTGGCAACTGCTGCTGAAGAATGTAAAAATCCTCAGAAAGATTTGCCTGTTGGAATTATAGGTTCTTTAGCGGTAACTACTATTGTTTACGTTTTAGTAGCATTAGTTTTGACCGGCATGGTGAAAACTAGTGGCTCTGTTTCGGTAGACTTTTTAAAGGCTCCAATGGCATATTGTATGATGATGGCTAAGCAAAATTGGGCAGCTGGATTAATTTCCATTGGCTCTTTAGCCGGCTTAACTTCTGTGTTGCTTGTTTTGGAAATGGCAGCTACAAGAATTTTATTTGCTATGAGTCGTGATCATTTTATATCGCAAAGGTTTCAGAAAATTCATCCTAAGTTCAAAACACCGGTTCTTTTAACTTGGACGGTTGGACTGTTAGCTGTTGTAGGAATTTTGACTTTGAATTTAAATGTTGCAGCTGAACTTTGTAATTATGGTACATTTACTTCATTTATTGTAGTTTGTGTTGCAATTTTGATTTTGCGCAAAACAGATCCTGACCGCGAAAGACCTTTTAAAGTTCCATTTTCACCATTTGTTCCAATAATGGGAATTGTTTGTTGTGGAGGTTTAATGGTTTACAAATCAATGCAATCAACAAGTTCTGCTTTGCTTTTCCCTGTATGGCTTGGTATTGGGGCTATAATTTATTTGCTTTATGGTTTTATAAGAAACAGGGATAATGAAAATAAAATTCACAAAGAATTAGTACATGGAAAATCGGAAAAATAAATAGATGGATTTAGAACAAATTAGCCGAAATATCTTCAAAAAAAGAAGCATAGATGAATTATTAAAAACAAGTGACAGATCAGAATTAAAAAAGACCTTGAATGTTTTTGATTTAATTATCATTGGTATAGGTGCTGTTGTTGGTACGGGTATTTTTACAATTATTGGAACTGCGATAACGGGAAGTGTTGAAAGTACCGGAGCAGGACCTGCGATTATAATTTCAATGGTTTTGGCTGCGATAGCTTGTGTATTTTCAGCTCTTTGTTATTCTGAAATAGCTGCGATGATTCCGGTTGCAGGGAGTGCTTATACGTATACTTATGCAACTATGGGTGAGTTTATGGCGTGGATGGTGGGCTGGATTTTGATGCTCGAATATGCCATTGGAAATATTACGGTTGCAAGTGCTTGGACGGGGTATTTTATACAATTTTTGAAAGGTTTTAGACAGTATTTGCCTGATTTTATTGTGAATTTCCCTATTTGGCTGAGATATGACTATAAAACAATGAGTGCAATTTGCACAAATAATGGATGGGATATTCACGACAAAATCCCGTATATATTTGGTCATATTCCTGTTTGTGTGAATATTCCTGCTGTAGTTATAGTACTTGTTTTGACATTACTTTTAATTAGAGGAATTAAAGAATCTACAAGGGTTGCAAGTATTATGGTCGGAGTCAATATGTTTATGATTTTGTCATTTATTCTTGTTGGTTCGTTTTATGTCAAACCTGACAATTGGACACCATTTTTCCCGCAGGATCCTTCGGGAATTATTATGGGTGCGTTTTTAATATTCTTTGCATATATTGGATTTGATGCAATTTCTACAACTGCCGAAGAAACAGAAAATCCTCAAAGGGATTTGCCGGTTGCGATTTTAGGTACACTTGTAATTTGTACGGTTTTGTATGTATGTGTTGCACTTGTTTTGACAGGAATTGTGCCGATTTCAGATATTGATATTCAGGCTCCGATTGCACATGCTATGAGTTATATTGGCAAAGATTGGTTTGCCGGTTTGATATCAATTGGTGCATTGTGTGCATTGACTTCGGTGCTTTTAATTTATCAATTGGGAACAACAAGAATTTTGTATGCAATTAGCCGTGATAGATTTTTGCCAAGAAGTTGGAGATTAATTCATAAAAAATATAAAACTCCGCACGTTATGACCTGGATTTCAGGTTTGGTTGTTATTGTTTGCGGGTTGTTTATGGATTTGAATATCTCCGCAGCATTGTGTAATTTTGGAACATTTACTTCATTTGTAATAATTTGTTTGGCGGTTTTGATTTTGAGAAAGACTGAACCTGATAGAAAACGTCCCTTTAAAGTTCCGTTTTGTCCTTGGTTTCCGATTGCCGGAATCGTAATTTGCAGCATTTTGATATTTTTCTCAATGAAAACCCTCAAAACATCTTCAAGTTATTTTGTTTTATGGCTTGTTGCAGGACTTTTGATTTACGTATTCTATGGTTATCACCAAAAGCGTATTGGTGAACGTGGCAGAGTCATAAAACATGGCTAAAGTATTACAATCAAACGAATAGACCCTGAAATAAATTCAGGGTGACAACAAAAACTTCCCTCCCTTGATAGGGAGGGTTAGGGTGGGTGGTTTAATCTAATACAAAGATCAGATATAAGTCCGTCCCCTCTCTCCAACCCTCTCCCGACGGGAGATACAAAGCGAACCGCCGCAGCGGAGCGAGGACGTGTGAGCCTCTATGCAGGGCTGTTTCAGGATCTTCTATAATAAAAAGTAGGGTGGGGTACATACCCCACCACTAAATTTATTTTATGTACTAATTATTCGCCAGGCAAACGAACCTGCGACCGGAGGCATCGCGACCGTTGCTGTCACTACCGCACGTGTAATGACTGCCGAAGTAGCGGCGGCGAGAGTAAATGCTCGTACTCGCCTCCTCCTCTGACGACCACAGTTTGAAGCTCGAAACAGAAGAAGGGTCAATACCAAGTTTTGCTACCTCTGTAGTATCCCAGTTTGCGTTTTGGTTGCCTTGGTACGCACCTACGCTTGAGAGGCTTGGGTATACTGCTTTTGCTATGTTTGCTAGTTCTGTCATGTCAGGTAAGTGACCTCCCATGTCTCTACAGGTTACTACAGCTCCTACCCAGTAGTCACGTTCTCCTGAGTATGGGCAGTGAGTTATCTCTGGATACTTAGAATTTCCTAAGTAAGTTGAACAATCCATTGCCGGTGGATCTGTTAGTCCGTCTGTTTGTTTAATAATGTCATAACCTGCAATAGTAGCTAGTGCTGCATCTTTTATCTTAGCACTATTCATATACTGAATATCTTTACCCACTCTATTTGGCATGCGGCTGCCATTTAATTCATACAGCCCGTCTACGCAACTATGAATTTTCTTGTTATCAGACTTTATACTATCAGGAT
>JAFUSH010000085.1 GCA_017471705.1 Alphaproteobacteria bacterium
GAGCGTACGGATTTAGAAATTTTGAAAATTATCGCTTGCGTGTGCGAATTTTATGTGCTTAAACTTAACTAACAAAAAGGTCAAACTGATGACTTATACTTTTTATATTTTTTTACTCTTGCCCCCAACTTTGACGATGACCCCCCCAACTTTGACGATGAACCTCCCAGATACGTTTAAAAATAAAAGAGGACGTAGAAACGTCCTCTTTTATTTTTAATGGTGGCCAGAGACGGGATCGAACCGCCGACACGAGGATTTTCAGTCCTCTGCTCTACCAACTGAGCTATCTGGCCATCAATTACGCATACGCTTATAATATAGTTTTTTTCAATTGTCTATTCTTTTTTTTGTTATTTTGTGTATTTTTTTTATTATTTTTATTTTTAAATAAAAAAAATACGCTTTAAATCTATGATATTCCGTTTTATTTTTAAATCATCCACATAAATATTAAATACTATATATTGTTTCTTTACTTTTTATTAATACTATATATAGTATAAAAACATTCACGAAATAATACTAACCAATTTTAACTTTAGGAGAAACAATATGTCCGTTATCAATTTTGAAAATATCGCTTTAACCGATTCTGAAAGACAACCTTGTGAGGTTTGGACCCGTGTTATGGGCTATCATCGTCCGGTATCTGAATTTAATCGCGGTAAAAAATCGGAATATTATTCTCGTAAATGTTTTGTGGAAGAAAAGGCTGTTTCTCATTTAGATAATCAGGATACGGTTTGTTCTTGTGCGGCAGAATAAAAGAAATCTGTGTTTAAGAGCCTCGAAGTTCGATTTTCGAGGCTCTTTTTTTTAATATGTTTGCATTTATGGAAACGACTCCCTATATAATTATGTAAGGAGAGTGATGAAAATGAATATTGATAAATATACCGACAGAAGCCGAGGATTTCTGCAAGAGGCAGAAAAATTAGCATCACGGCATAATCACCAATTTATAGTGCCGGAGCACTTGCTGAAAGTTATGTTGGATGATGAAGAAGGAATGGCGGCTAATCTCATTTCACAGGCCGGAGCCAATCCGCAAAATGTTAAGTCTGAAGTTGAGATGGAATTGAGCAAACTTCCGTCTGTTGAAGGAGTTGCCGTACAGACTTCCGTTTCGCAGAATTTTACGCGATTACTTGATACTGCCGAGCAAATGGCGGAAAAGGCTAAAGATACGTTTGTGAGTGTAGAACGTCTGTTACAGGCTGCACTGCTGCAAAATTCTTACGGCGTGGATTCGCAAAGACTTAATAAGGTCATAAATGATATGCGCCAAGGTCGTACCGCCGATTCGGCGACCGCAGAAGACAGCTTTGAAGCTTTAAAGCGTTTTGCCATTGATTATACGGAACGCGCGGCGCAGGGAAAAATTGACCCGATTATCGGAAGAGACGAAGAAATTCGCCGTACCATACAAGTATTGTCGCGCAGAACCAAAAACAACCCGATTCTTATCGGTGAGCCGGGAGTTGGTAAAACAGCCATTGTTGAAGGTTTGGCGCAACGTATCATAAACGGCGATATTCCGAGCGCTCTTGCGCATAAACGTTTGATGGCGCTTGATATGGGAGCAATGATTGCCGGAGCTAAATACCGTGGTGAATTTGAAGAGCGTCTGAAGGCAATTTTGCAAGAAATTGAAGCCTCAAACGGTCAGATAATTCTGTTTATTGATGAAATGCATACGGTGGTCGGAGCAGGCGCCAGTGAAGGCTCAATGGATGCTTCCAATTTATTAAAGCCGGCATTGGCGCGCGGAGAATTGCATTGTATCGGCGCAACTACCTTGAAAGAATATCAGAAATATATTGAAAAAGATGCCGCTTTTGCCCGTCGTTTTCAACCGGTGTATGTGGGCGAAACCGATGTCGCAGATACGGTGTCGATTCTGCGCGGAATAAAAGAAAAATATGAATTGCACCACGGTGTTCACATATCCGATGCAGCTTTGGTAGCGGCGGCTGCTATGTCAGACCGATATATTTCCGACCGTTTTTTGCCGGATAAGGCAATAGACTTGGTTGATGAAGCTGCCAGCAAATTGAAAATGGCAATGGATTCCAAACCTGAAGAACTTGATAAACTCGATAGGAAGTTAATTCAGCTTAAGATAGAGCGCGAGGCATTACGCAAAGAAACGGATTCGGCATCTGTCGACAGATTGCAGAAATTGGAAACTCAAATTATCGATTTGGAGAAAAAATCTGCCGAACAAACCGAAAAATGGAATGCTCATAAGAGTAGTCTTATTGAGGCAAATAATTTGCGTGAAAAAATAGATGCTGCCAAAATAGAAGCTGAAAAAGCTTTGCGCAGCGGTAAGTTTGAAATTGCGGGAGAATTGCAATATAAAGAGATTCCGGAATTGGAGAATCGTTTGCATACTCTGCAGGAACAAAACAAAAGCAGTTCTATTGAAACGGTTACTCCGGATATGATAGCTTCCATTGTTTCCAAATGGACGGGAATTCCGGTGGATAAATTGGTTGGCAGTGAACGCGAAAAATTACTTAACTTGGAAAAAAATTTAGCTCTGCGGGTAGTAGGTCAGGATGATGCCATAAAGGCGGTTGCCGATGCAGTTCGTCGTTCACGTTCCGGTTTGAAAGACCCGAAGCGTCCGATAGGTTCGTTTTTATTCTTGGGACCGACCGGCGTCGGTAAAACCGAATTGGCAAAAGCTTTGGCAGAGTTTTTATTTGATGAGGAAAACGCCTATATTCGTATTGATATGTCCGAGTATATGGAAAAGCACGCCGTTGCTCGCTTAATAGGTGCTCCTCCGGGATATGTCGGTTATGATGAAGGCGGGGTTTTAACAGAAGCAGTGCGTCGTCGGCCGTATCAGGTAATTTTGTTTGATGAAGTAGAAAAGGCACATCCCGATGTCTTTAATCTGTTGCTGCAAGTATTGGATGAGGGGCATCTGACCGACGGCAAAGGGCGCACCGTTGACTTCAAAAATACCTTTATAATTTTGACTTCCAATCTGATTACCGATAATAATAAAGATAAGGGTGTTATGGAAATTTTGCGTAGTTTCTTTAAGCCGGAATTTTTGAACAGACTTGATGAGATTTTGGTATTTAACTCTTTGCAAAAAGATGATATTCGCAGAATTGTCGATATTCAAGTAGGTCAATTGCAAAAACGCTTGGACGAGAGGCGAATTAAATTGGAATTGACAGACAGAGCTAAATATTGGTTTGCCGAAAATGGTTACAGTCCGGAATTTGGCGCTCGCCCATTAAAGAGGCTTATTGTGCGTGAAATAGAAAATCCGCTGTCAATAATGCTGTTGGACGGAGAAATTAAAGACCGTGATACGGTGCGAATTGATGCGGATGAACAGGGAATTGTTATAAAACGGCAGGCAAAGTTTTAATAAGTGACTGCTATAAAAAAACACCTGAAATAGAAAAATTTCAGGTGTTTTTTTTAACGTATCAACAGTAGCGCCAGCGATAGTAACTTACGACGCTCCCCAGCCAACGAAGTACATAAGGAATGCACCACACACAGCACAACAGGCTACCGACACATCCTGTCAAGGCAAAGGAGTTTAATACTGTCTGATGATATTGCATCAGACTTTGGTTGTTGGCGGTAAAAAAGCCGCAGAAAAAGATTAGTGCAGAGATTAAGCACAAACCGACACCGGCGTATAATACGCTCTTCCAATTAAAAATTCTTTTCATAATTGTTTAAAATTAATATTATAAACTGTAGAAGCAGTTTACCAAAATTAAATTTTTTGTCAATAACGAATTTGAATATTTTTATTTAACTCGTCGGGCGTCTCTGGTAACATCTTCCTCTTTTTGATTATTTTCCAAAACTTTGGGAATACACTCAAATATTTCGTTTATCGGATTATGATACATTCTGTCAATTGCCGCTGTATGTATATTGGGAAAATATCCGAAATTTATGTAGCACAGCATTTTGCGCATCATTTGGTTCGGCGAGCAGATAAGGTGCAATTTCTTGAAATTATGTTTTTCAAACAATTTGCAAGAAACATAACATTCATCTGTTGAATTGTAAACGCCTTTTTCCCCCATAATTTCGTTATTGGCATCATCTGCATAGATATTTTCTGCCGGAATACCTTGAGATATTAAATAATTTTTTCCGGCGGTTGATAGGGATACAATATCCGCCTTTCCGTTTTCCTGATGACGTGAGCCCGGAATATAGAATTTTACATTTTCTTGAGCAGATAATTCATTATAAATTTTCAGACCTAAATTAAGTCTGGCGGCAAATTCCTCATCTGGAAATTTTCCCTCTCTGAGTGGGTGTTGAGCGGCAACTTCTATTAAAATACCATTTCCTTTTTGAGAAGCACTTTCCATATTTTTGAGGGATTTTTCATATTTTTCCAACCAAGATAAATGCAATGGGGAACGGAGGGGAGGCCTATTCATAATTTTTCTCCTTTATAAATAAGTTATCACTCATTATACGTTTTGTTTCGTTAAAAGCAATATTTTTATTACTATGACAAGAATGAGGTTTAACACAGTTTCGTATTGAAATTTACGGTAATAAATGCTAGTGTGCTGTAAATTTCAGAGGAGATTGTATGTATGCGTAAATTTATATATATAGCGGCTGCGGTAGTGTTTTTAGCAATAACCGGAAGTTTTTTTAATGTTCGTGCCGGTGAATTGATTTATTATGAAAACGGGCAATCTGAGCGTCTGTCTGATGATAATATTTCGGAAATTACCAAAATTATAGATGAGTTGGTGAGCGGTGTTGATGATGCGCTGAAGCTTATAGTGATGGATGATACTATTGATGAGTTAAAACGCAAAAAATGTCTTGAAATTATTTTATCGGATAAGCGTGAAGTACAGCCGAATGAATTTATACAACAGGGGTTTGCTTATTATAAGTTGTTACTTCCTATTTATGAAGGTGAGCGTGTTACATCGGCAATTCTTTATTTCGGCAATGAAAAAGTCTATTATACCCCGCCGTATGTTAATAAAGACGGCAGAAAGTATATAGATGAAATCAGGAAGATTATAGGCAAATAGATATTTTCCAGCCTACTCAAAAACAAAAAACCGCCAAAATGGCGGCTTTTGTTTTTGGCAGGGGCAGAAAGATTATTCCGCTTCGCTCCATGGTTCTACGTCAAAGATAGGGGCAAAGAGTAGTTGCCTAAGGATTATAAGTTGTTATAATCACAGTTCGATCAAAAACCATTTTAGGGAGAACTACTCAATGCTTAAAGATGATATTATCACAAAGAATGCAAACATCA
>JAFUSH010000054.1 GCA_017471705.1 Alphaproteobacteria bacterium
CATTGCTTCGGTCACTCGGTTGCGATTTGTTCGCTTTGCTGCGCTTACGCTTGCTGGCTTACAAGCAACCTTCGCCAGTCGTCAGAAAAATGTCCACAGGATATTTTTCTTTCCTCCAGCCCCAACTTTGACGATGAACCCTAAAATTTCCTGCGCGGGCATTTAAGTTTTGCCGCAGGGCGCTTTCGCTTCTTTGCAAAACCTTTGCCCTTTGCCTGTCGTCAACAAACAACATTTTGAGGTTGTTTGTTTTCCTCCAGCCCTTCGGTCGTTCGAGCCTCTCTCTGTCACACAAAAAAGCCGCCCTCACGGACGGCTGCTTTATTGGTGCCAACAGAGAGACTCGAACTCCCGACCCACTGATTACAAATCAGTAGCTCTACCAACTGAGCTATGTTGGCGGCAACTTCCAACCTTATATACTAGACATTTTTTCTTGTCAATAAAAATATTTTAACATTTCTTGCAGTTTTTGCATATATTTGCATAATTTGCTTGCATTTATAAAATAAAAAACCTAAATAACTCTCATAAATAAACATAAGAGAGAAAAAATGTCTGATACCGAATACTATGATTTGTTGGAAGTAAGTAAATCAGCTTCCCAAGATGAAATAAAGCGCGCTTTTAGAAAACAGGCAATGAAGTATCATCCTGACCGCAATCCCGGAGATAAAGAAGCCGAACAAAAATTTAAACAAATAAATGAAGCTTATGAAATTTTAAAAGATGAACAAAAACGCGCGGCATACGATCATTATGGAAAGGCCGGAGTGAACAGTATGGGCGGCGGTAATCCGTTTGGCGGAGGTTTCGATTTTTCAGGCGGTTTTGCCGATGTGTTTAATGATATTTTTTCTGAATTTATGGGAGGAAAAGCCGGTAAAAATTCTTATTCGCAACGTGGTTCCGATTTGCGTTACAATCTGAATATTTCTCTTGAAAAAGCTTTTACCGGATGTGAAGAAGAAATTGTGGTGCCGACTACCGAAATTTGCGAAAAATGTCACGGTCACGGCACCAAAAATGGTGAAAAACCGGCTGAATGTCCTACCTGTCACGGGAGTGGTAAAGTGCGTCGTCAACAAGGCGGATTCTTTGTGTTTGAAACTGTTTGCCCGACTTGCGGCGGTAGTGGGTACGCCGTGACCGATCCGTGTCCGGAATGTAAAGGTGCCGGACAGAAAAAAATCAATAAAAAACTCAAAATAAAAATTAAAGCAGGCGTTGAAACCAATATGCGTATTCGAGTTGCCGGTGAGGGTATGGCCGGAATTCACGGCGGTGAAAACGGCGACTTATACGTAGGTATTATAGTTGAACCTCACAAGCTGTATGAACGTAACGGTGATGATTTGTATACGGCGGTGCCGATTTCGATAAGTTGTGCCGTTTTGGGCGGTACAATTGAGATTCCGGGAATCGACGGAGAAAAGGTCGAAGTGAATATTCCGGCCGGTACTCAGAATGACGCTTTGATAAAGGTTAGAGGGCAGGGAATGCACCAGTACGATTCCGAAAAACGCGGAGATTTATATGTCAGTGTTAAAGTTGTAATTCCGACTAAGTTGACAAGTAAACAGAAAGAGTTGATGGAAGCTTTCCGTGATGAGTGTAAAGATGAAAAAAGTCAGCCGGAAATCAAAGGATTTTTTGATAAAATCGCCGATTTGTTTAAGTAATTAACTCCGTAGTTATTATCTGTATTGTCGCCCCCAAAGTTGGTGCCGTACTGCGGATAGTCCTGAGTTATACCCTGACTGTTATAATTTTGTATAAGTTGTTGCTCACGCTGCTGGCGTGCCCTTACAAATTATCCATAAAATATTTTACAATTATTTTCTTTTCTGAATATATTGCCGCACATAATCCCCCCAGACTTCGTAATATTTATCCGATAATTCTTTCAGCGGTGCATAATCTGCCACATAATGCCACAAATCGTTATGACCTCCTTCAAGATCACATTCATAAACTTCCTTATGTTCATCAGCCACGCAGGAATCAATCAAAATATCCGATTTTTTGGAATACCACTTTCCCTTTTCTTTTACCATTATATAAACATAACATCCTGATGTGCCGCAATCGGTATAAAATACCGTCAGATAAATATTGTCTCCGACTTTTGCCGCCAACTGCGCCGTATCCGCTATTGAATAAAAACCTTCTTTCTCCAATTGTTGTATAGTCATATGCATATGCCATTCTTGCACCATTTCATCGGTAACAATCAAATCCAAATCCTTGATATCTTGTGGCGACAATCCTAACTTAAGCAAGTTATCCTTATATAATGCATTATAAAATTTGACTTTAGGTTGCGGCGGATAAAACCCCTCGTATTGCTCCGGTGGTATCAGTTCTCTCTTTAATAATGCAATAAATTCTTCAACCTCATATTGCACAAGTTTAGCGTTATCTTTATAGCGCTCGCGATATATCTCCGTAAACGCGCGCCGACATTTTTCTTCATCAAAAGAAGATGACATAATGGTGTTATTTTCAATATGATGCTTGGCATAGAATTCCGCTTTGGTTAGCATTCGACAATGCTCCAACGCAAACGCACACGCAATTCCGCCGAACAAGAACAGAACAGGAAAAAAAGGCAGAACATACTTGAAATATTGCTTCATATTAATCTCTTAATGATTGATATTTTTTGTATACTCTACCTTATATTACAACATTACGCAAGCTTTATTTAGGCGGATATAGAATTTCTTCAAATCGTTTTGTTATATTACGTTTTTTTTCATCTTGCCTATCATATACAGGATTTCTCACAAGTTGATGATTCTTAATTCTGGCATCATTCAACCATTCATTAAGTTTGCGAGCCCCTTCTCTATGTGTTCCCGCTAACATCATATCTTTCGTAATTGGTATATTTAACTCCCCGACTTGTATATTATCTCCGAGATATTTATAATTATTCCAGTTTTTATTGTACATATCAATTCTATCCAAATAATTACACGTAGCTTGTTCTTGTGCTTCGGGATTATTCAGGAATTCTTGCATATTTTTAATTCCTGTTTTCGGTAAAAATTTTCCTTTTCTATTCATATAACCGGCATCTATTAAAGCAGGTTTTTGCATTTGATACCTACCAAACGCTGTTTCGCTGCTATTAACACAACCATAGTCATTTATATTATCACGGCATCCGCCTCGTGATTCTGCATAAGCAATTTTATCCGCAAATTCAGCATTCATACCTCCACAGTCGTATCCATTGAATATTCTTTGCCGTATTGCATTAACATCATTGCTCTGTGGTGTTAAATTCTGCACAGAACCAGTCCCAACCGAATTATTGTTTTCTATAGCACCTGCAGGGCTGATGGTATAATCAGGGGCGATTGTATAATTAATCCCGTTTAACTGCTCCATAATACCTTTGACGTTACCGCTGATATTTGAACTGCCGAAACCGTAGTTATTATCGGTGTTATCGCCCCAGAAGTTAGTGCCGTACTGCGGGTAATCCTGAGTTATACCCTGACTGTTATAATTTTGCATAAGTTGTTGTTCACGCTGCTGGAGTGCTGCTTGATATTCTAATTCATCACGCGTTGAAAACCCGCGATGATTTACGCCGTAACTGTCTACGCCATCGTCCCCGATTTCATAACCCAACGGCGATTTATATTTCAAAGACTTACATTATGAACACTTATTATTTAACCATTTGCCTCCACATTGCTCGCAAGCCTTTTGAAATAGATTACTTTTATCTTGAGGACACGGATAGCTGAGAGTTCCGGTTCTTTCATCAAAATATCGCTGTCCATAACACACAGTACTTTGGCGATTGTATTTCGCGCCCAAAATTTTTTCTTGATTAAAGCTCATTTCTATCGGCGTCGGCTCGTCACAACTCCAACAAGCCAAAAATCTATCCATCAGCGGACGCTCAGACGGACATTTTAAGACACTATCCGCCGTTGTGACTCCTGTATACTGAATCATCCGATTAGGACAACGATGCAAACACTCGTCACTTTCTTCGCAATTGGTCTTTACCCAGACAGGTTTTATCGTATCACAAGGATAGCATTCATCCTCAGAAATGTTATAAAAATAACCTTCTTTTTTTTCACAATTTTCCAACGGAACCTGTGAGCTTAATGTGTTAAAAGGATAAAAATCCGGATATTTTATATTTTTAATTTCGCAAGTATTGAAATATCTTCTCTCCACATATTCTCTCTGAGGACAATGTTTTACGCAATTTTCTTTTGTTCCTATTTCTAATGTATAAGGTGTATTACAATCAAAACAAACTCCTGATATTAGAAATACACAATCTTCGGGGTATTCGGCATAGGCTGTTAAACAGCCTATGCTTGAACATAAAATACAGATAAATTTGTAAAGGTTACTTTTTCTTACCATTTTGACAATGTTCCTTTTTCATTTTATCGATATCCAATCCAGAATACATCTGATTCACCGTCTTTTGATTGCGTTCTAAATCTACACCGCAACGCCAAGCCTCATTAGCAGCCTTTTGCCAATCATTGTGCAAAATAGCATCTTGCATATTTGTGTACTTTGAAAATCTCGGAACTCCGAGACCGTATGCCATATCCATCAATGCCTTTTGCCTATTTTCGGAGTAGTTAGGAAAACTCGTGTATTTTGACGTTACATAATTATATCCGTCAACATATTTGTTCTTCATAATACGTTCATTTTCAGACGGTGCAATACGAATATCAGATTTATCCTCATAGTATGTGTGTATTTTCCCCGGAGCTTCTTGTTTTAATTTCTGAATCGCTTTCTGCAATTCTTCTTTACTAAAAGGTTGTCCGGTACGAGCATTGTAAAGTTGAACATCCGGTGTTTGATCCACATTAATACCGCAACCGATTGTTGTATTTGTCGGATTTGCTGTGTCTAAATAAGCATATGGAATAAAACCTCCTTCATTAGCACATAAATCAGCTTTATCTCTATTAAAGTAATAATCTACACTACGATTCTCAATACTCGGAATATTTTGCGCTGTTTGCACAGAACTAGCACTGACCAGATTATTGTTTTCCATAGCGCCAACAGGGCTAATGGTATAATCGGGGGTGATTGTATAATTAATCCCGTTAAACTGCTCCATAATACCTTTGACATTTCCTCCGATATTTGAACTGCCGAAACCGTAGTTATTATCGGTGTTGTCACCCCAGAAGTTGGTGCCGTACTGCGGATAGTCCTGAGTTATACCCTGACTGTTATAATTTTGCATAAGCTGTTGTTCACGCTGTTGGCGTGCCATTTGATATTCTAATTCATCACGCGTTGAAAACCCGCGGTGATTTACGCCGTAGCTGTCTACGCCATCGTCCCCGATTTCATAACCCAACGGCGATTTATATTTTTCATATAAATCCATATTTTTTATCCTTTTAATATTCGGCTCAATGGTAATTTAGATGCGATTATAAAAACAAAGTCATACCTTTTTGCCGCAAGACAAAATCAGAATATCTTCCGATTAATCAAATAATATGAAAAAATTTCAACCTTTTAAAAAAGGCTCGCCATTTCTGATGAGCCTGATTGATAAATTTAATCCAATTTCCGGTTTGCTTTCGATATAAATCATCAATTTTTATTTGATAATCGCTTTTTATTACATTTTGATTTAGTTTTGACGGATTCACACTCACAAATCCCATATCAAGTTTATTTCCTGCAGAATTTACCAGTGCCTGATTTTGATTATATTTTGTCTGGAAAACAGCCGAATTTGGACTATAAATGGCGTTATCAATAGAATTAGCCATATCTTCTCACACCATTCTTTTGAAGTCCGTTTTGCAAGTCTTTTTGACTATCAGATGAAATAATAGACATTGGTGTATTTTCTTTATTTTTGTGATAATTTCATATAAAATTTGTTACCGGAATAATTTACAAATGCTTGATTCAGCCTGACTTTAGTAAGTATACTGCTTTTAACGGCTTGACACATTATTGCTTATTAGTTATATGTCAATTGTTAAGGTATATGAGAAAGGTTGATTTATGGAATATCTATCTGTTAAAACCGCATATAATGAGTTAAAAGAATTATCGTCAACCGGAAAAGCTTATCCGGCTGAGGGTGCCATTTTTCTGATAAAAGAATTTAAACAACTATTCATAGGGTGTAAACTTGAAAAAATCTTAAATACATGGATTACTGATATACATTTCTCTTTTGAAACAAATCAAATTTTACAGCAGAATATGGCTGATGATATAGAATGGGAAGGACCATTCGTATTCATTATCAACGGACAGAAATTATTCATAGATTTTTCTGCTCCGAAACATTATGAGATAGGTATAAATTTCCAGAGTATCGTTGATATTGTCGATATTTCTTCTGTAGAAATATCAAAGCTAAAAAAATACCGGCACGATGGATATTTTGTTGATATATCTTTTTTGTATGATAGTGATGTTATTGAGCAAACAATTAAAGATATTTCTGTAGTTACTGATAACAGATATCCGATTACTCATTTATCAGCCGTAATCATAGAATTACAAAACAATGTATGCCTCGTTGTTTCGGAAGAAATAGATAATCCTATGCTGCGCATTTATCATAGCATAACAGAAGCTATGGAGGCTATTGATAAAGAAAAAGAACAAAATTTTCGATTTTATAAAAAAAATAGCTAGAGAATATCTCGTATTGAAATTTCTCTGGCTATTTCAGTGAGAATAACTATTTTTTATATCCTGTTTTTACAAATATGTTATCTCCATTTCTTATTTTTCCCACAATCGCTCGACTTGATGACGGACTTTCAAATTTTTGAAGAGTTTGATATTTTGAGGGCTGTATTTGACTTTTCGGATTGAATAGCGCGTCATAAATAGTATCTGCGGCATCTTTTGGGGTATATCCGTTATTTATAATTCTTCTTTCATAAATATGTTGTACCCTGTCTTTAGGAATGGTAACACTACTTGATGGAATATATTCTGAACCTTCTGCTTTTCGAATATCATTAAGTGCATTAAGTTTATCCTTATCAACTTTCCCCATATAGATATCATTAAAGTTATTTCCTCGTTGTAATTGTTTTGTTAAATTACGTCTACCTTTCCAACGAACAAATTGATTGTAGCCGTACTTAGTAGCATCATTTAATGCTTTTCCGGTTAAAGCGCTGCCACCTATTTGTGCAAGTTGACCGATATTTTGTGCAAGTTCTCGTTCTTGTGGATTTTTCAACTGCAAATAATCTTTCATTTGCGTATCATAACCAAATTTGTTGCCGAGATAATCCAATCCGCCAAAGCTCATACCGTTTAGCGCTCTGTTTGCTCCGTAAAGCACATCCATCCCATTCATCAGAAGTTCGTTTTCCAGATTAAGTCTTTTCGTATTTCTTCCGGCATTCGGCATCGCATCTTCATAAGTATTATATTGATTTTGCAAATCATAGGGATTTTGTTGCTGATAACCACTGCTCCACGGCGTTGGCGTTTGACCTGAATATTGATTATTATAACTCATTCCTTGATTATTCAGCTGATTAGTAACATTTTGTATATTACCGCTGATGTCGGAACTGCCGAACCCGTAGTTATTATCGGTATTGTCGCCCCAAAAGTTGGTGCCGTACTGCGGATAGTCTTGAGTTATACCCTGATTGTTATAATTTTGTATAAGCTGTTGTTCACGCTGTTGGCGTGCTACTTGATATTCTAATTCATCACGCGTTGAAAACCCGCGGTGATTTACGCCGTAA
>JAFUSH010000055.1 GCA_017471705.1 Alphaproteobacteria bacterium
AACGCCGTCGGCGTTGCTGGATACTTCGCCACCAATGTGGCTCAGTATGACGAAGGAAGATAGCGTTGCTTCTGTGTTATTCAATCGGAAGATCGCTGGACGCTTATGCCTAAAGGCAAAGCGAGCGATGACTTTATTGTTTTTTTTATAAAATGTCATTGCTTTTTCGGCGAAAGTCCGAAAATCAAGCAATCTTCGTTGTTGTTCTTCCCCTTGCAAGCAAGGGGATAAGAGGGGATAAAATACGTCTGTATTATTGCAAGAACGCACTATTGTTGAAAATTAATCGGAAGACCCTCTGACGATTCCTACGGAATCGAAGGGTGACATAAATGAGGCATTCTCGGGCGAGCGTTTTTTTTGTCATTCTCGAGCGTAGCGAGAACCGAGAATCCCCTGTGACAAAGACATTAGCTGAGATCCTCGGTCTGAAACCTGCGGTTTCATCCGAGCGATGACTTTATTGTTATATTTTAATCGGTAGCCTACATCAAAAATGACGTAATATGCGGTTATTGTCAATAAGTTTATTTATCAATAAGCCTGATATAAAAAAACGGTGCTTAATCCTTTAGGAAAAAAACACCGTGAGAACTCTACCGGTCGGCATCTATTGTTTGCAGACGGGTACGATGAAAATAACATTGCGTTTGTCGCTGACGGCATTGTTTGAACGCTGTGTCCAAAACTGTCCGGTAATTTCTCCCAAAAGCAAACAATCGCCGCGACCGATTGACAATAAGCTGTTATTAACGGTTTCCTGATTGTCGGCAAGTATGCGTATAAGTTTTTTGCTCGGAAGATTAAGTTTAAGCTGCCTGCCGTATTTTTTCGCGTCTTCGTGAGATACGGGAGTAGTTAAAATAGAAGCAATGTCCACATAATAATCTTTGTTCAGCACGATACCGACTTCTTGTCCGGCAGGGCTGGAAGCTTGACAGCGTTTATCCCTCATTACGAAATATCCGGGTTTTATTACTGTTTTGTTTTTCGTTTTCTTCATAATATGTTGTTTAGTTAATAATTCAAAATTTGCTTGTTTTCATATAACGGAATATATCCTTTGTCAATCGACAAATTTTATTTGCTTGAAATTTTTTCAAACGTGATTATGTAGCACATAAAGGAGAAGTAAAATGTTTGAAAAACCGATTTATAATTTTCTGTACAGTTTGATTTTAGTATTGATTACCGCGTCTATCTGCAGCTATTTCAATCACTTCGGTATGCAAAATTTTTATTCTGAAATAAATCTTTCGGTTTTAACGCCGCCGAATGTGGTTTTTCCGATTGTGTGGACGATTTTGTATGCCATATTGGTAATTGCATTTGATTTAGTGCTTAATCACAGCGATAAACAAAGAATACGTACTGCGGCTCAGGTCTTTACGTTGAATCTGTTTTTACAGGCTCTTTGGACTTATGTGTTTTTTTATAATGCCTATTTTTTGGTCGGATTTGCCGTGCTGGTGGTGTTGGTTTTTGTTACGTTGGCAATGATGAAGATATTTTACGACATTAATAAAACCGCCGGATTATTGCTGATTCCGTATTTGCTGTGGCTGCTGTTTGCCAGCTATCTTAATTGGGCAGTGCTGAATTTAAACGGAGCAACGTTTAATTGAGCTTAAATGTATTTTACCAAAAGATTAAAATTGTTGTGGACATTGAATTAAATCTGCGTTAACTTATCGCCAATGATTTTTTAAATGACAGATTTAAGGATATAAAATGACAGTCAGCGTAAATGATATTCGTAAAACATTCTTGAATTATTTTGCCAAGAATGACCATAAAATTATACCTTCATCGTCTTTGGTGCCGGATAATGATCCGACTCTAATGTTTACCAACTCGGGAATGGTACAGTTTAAAAATATTTTGGCCGGTAATGAAACCAGAGAATATACCAGAGCGGCAACCGCACAAAAAAGCGTGCGCGCCGGCGGCAAACATAATGACTTGGACAGTGTCGGTTATGATGTGCGTCATCATACATTTTTTGAGATGCTGGGCAATTTTTCATTCGGTGATTATTTCAAAGATTATGCTATTCCGTATGCTTGGGAGCTTCTTACTAAAGAGTTCGGTTTACCGAAGGAAAAATTGGCAGTTACGATTTATCATAATGATGACGAAGCACACGATATTTGGAAAAAAGTTTCCGGTTTACCGGAAGACAGAATTATCCGTATTGCTACTAAAGATAATTTTTGGCAGATGGGAGACACAGGTCCGTGCGGTCCGTGTTCGGAAATTTTTTATGACCACGGTCCTGAAGTTTGGGGCGGTCTGCCGGGGACACCGGAAGAAGATGGTGACCGCTTTATAGAGATTTGGAATCTGGTGTTTGACCAATTTGAAGATTTACCGGACGGTTCGCGGATTAACTTAAAACGCCCGTCAATTGATACCGGTATGGGATTAGAGCGTATTGCCGCTATTTTGCAGGGTGTGCATTCCAATTTTGAAACAGATATGTTTCAGCATATAATCAAAGCTATAGCCGATATGGCAAATACCGATCCGAATGGACCTTTGCAAGCTTCACATAACGTTATTGCCGACCATTTGCGTTCTATCAGCTTTTTGATTGCCGACGGGGTGCTGCCTTCCAACGAAGGAAGAGGTTATGTTCTGCGCCGTATTATGCGTCGGGCGATGCGTCACGCATATTTACTCGGGGTGAAAGAGCCGATGATTTATAAATTGTTGCCGGTTTTGCAACAAGAAATGGGGGAAACCTATCCTGAACTTTATGCCAGAGAAAATCTGATAAGAGAAACAATAGCCATTGAAGAAGAACGTTTCGGGCGTACTCTTGATAAGGGTATGAAATTACTTGATGATGAAGTCGCTAAATTGGCAAGCGGCAGTAAACTTTCCGGCGAAACCGCCTTTAGATTATATGATACCTATGGCTTTCCGCTCGATTTAACTCAAGATGCGTTAAAAAGTAAAAATATAGAGGTTGATGTTGACGGATTTAACGATTGTATGGAAAAGCAAAAAGCCGAGGCTCGCAAAAACTGGGCAGGTTCCGGAGATGAAGGGGTGGCTAAAGTTTGGTACGCCGTGCAAGATAAGGTCGGAGCCAGCGAATTTTTAGGCTATAATACCTTGAAAGTTGATGCAGAAGTTAAAGCATTGGTGCAAAATAACAATGAAGTAGACGAAGTTACCTCCGGTACTTTTGAGCTGGTAGCCAATCAAACTCCGTTTTATGGTGAGTGCGGCGGTCAGGTCGGCGATGTGGGAACAATTACCTCTAAAAATTTCAGTGCTGAAGTGATTGACTGCAAGCGTAAATTAAATGATGTCTTTGTACATATCTGCGAACTTAAAAGCGGTTCGGTGAAAGTAGGGGATTTTGCCTGTTTTGAAGTAAATGCCGCTAACAGAGCGCGCATTTGTGCCAATCACTCGGTAACTCACTTGGCTCATAAAGCATTAAAAATGGTGCTGGGCGACCACGTGGCGCAAAAAGGTTCTATGGTGGAAGCTTCGCGTATGCGTTTTGATATTTCGCATCCGAAGCAAGTAACCGCCGAGCAAATCAGACAGGTTGAAGACATCGTTAATGAACAGATTCGCAAAGATTTGCCGGTTTGCACGGTGATTATGAATAAAGACGAAGCGGTTAAACAGGGGGCGACGGCTTTATTTGATGAAAAATACGGCGATGATGTTCGCGTTGTTTCTATGGGCGATGAAAAATCCCCGTTTTCGCGCGAGTTATGCGGCGGCACCCACGTTTGTTCTACAGGTAATATAGGATATTTCCATATTCTTTCGGAATCAGCGGTGGCGGCGGGAGTACGTCGTCTGGAATGTGTGACCGGAATCGGAGCCGATGAATATGTCCGCGATGTTGAACATAAGTTGCACGCGGTTGCCGACAGTTTGAAAACCAATATCAATGATTTGCAAGCAAGAATAAGCAATTTGCTCGAAGAACGCAAAAAAATGGAAACGGAAATCTTTAATTTGAAGAAGAGTTTGGCTTCCGGAGCAAGCGCGGCAAAAGATGAGGTGGAAACCGTAAACGGGGTTAAGTTTGTCGGTAAGTTGGTGCCTGATGCACATCCGAAAGAATTGAAAGCATTTGTTGATGATATTATGCAAAAAATAGGTTCCGGAGTCATAGTGCTGTGCTCCGATAAAGACGGCAAGGCTTCGGTAGTAGTTGGTGTCAGTCAAGATTTAACCGCTAAAAATAATGCGGTTGATATGGTAAGAGCCGCTGCCGGTGTGTTGGGCGGTCAGGGAGGCGGCGGCAGACCTGATATGGCACAGGCCGGCGGTTCGGATATAACCAAAATTGATGAAGCAATTGCAACGGTAAAACAAATGGTTGCCTAAAATATAAGCCCTCGCAAAAGAGGGCTTTGTGCTTTGGAAGGAATAAAATGCGTAAGTTCGGATTTAAAATTTTTAATACAAATTTGCAAACAGCTCCCGATTTTGTGAGAGAATGCGTCGATTATGCCGCACAGAAAGAAGATATGTTTATAGAACTTATGGTGCTGACCGACAGACCGCAAAAAGAGTTGTATGAACTAAAAGATATATTAAATGAGATAGAGGTGCGGATTCACGCTGTTCATTCTTCATACGGCTTTGATGCCGGTAATAAAAATCTGGAGAAACAGAATCGGCAAATGTTTGAATATACTCAGTTTGCGGCTGATTTGTTTAATTCAAAAAGTATTGTGGTGCACGCAGGGTGCGGACACGGAAAATCGTGTCTTGATGAAACAGTAAGACAATTTAAGTTATTTAACGATAAAAGAATTGTGGTGGAAAATCTGCCGTATATTGATGATAACGGTGATGATTTAAGCGGAAATACCGCTGATGAGATAAAATATATTATGAATGAATCCGGATGCGGATTTTGTTTCGATTTTTCGCACGCCATTTGTGCCGCAATATCGCTTAATATAGGTATAGATACTCAGCTTAAAAACTTTTTTGATTTAAACCCTACGGTATATCATTTATGCGATGGAGATTTGAATAAATCCGAAGATAAGCACTTGCATTTTGGAGAAGGAAATTATCCGCTTAAACGATTTTTGAATGAGTTTACAGCTGACGATGCGTGTATTACGATGGAAACCGGCGGATTTTCTTTGCATAATGATTTAAACGTGAAAGATTATGAATATCTTAAATCCTTATAAATACATCGGTCAAACGGTTACGGTCATTATGGACAGACCTTTGGGAAGTCTGCATCCTAAGTATGGTTTTGAATATCCGGTTAATTACGGTTATGTGCCGAATGTAATTTCCGGTGACGGTGAAGAGTTAGATGTTTATGTCTTAGGTATAAATAAACCGTTGGAGCGGTTCTGCGGAATATGTACGGCAGTTGTTCATCGCTTGAATGAAGATGACGATAAATTGATTGTTATTCCGGAAAATATACAAATTACCGATGCAGAAATCGAAAAGCAAATCGCTTTTCAGGAAAAATGGTTTAAGCATATTTTAGTACGTAATCCCAATATAACCAAAACACATTTCGGTATATACGGAGTGATTGTTAAAGACGATAAAATTTTGGTGATTAAGAAAACAAGGGGACCGTATACCGGATTATATGATTTGCCGGGGGGCGGACAGGAAAAAGGCGAAAGCAATACCGATACTCTTATTCGGGAAATAAAAGAAGAAACCGGCTGCGAAGTAACAAAATATGAGAATGAGCATTATAAATCAATTATATTCTCTGATTTTACGCCGGAAAGTAAAGAAATCGGAGTTTTGCAACACGACGCTATTTTGTATGATGTACAGATAGAGGGAGAACCGCAAACTTATGGTGACGGACGCGATTCCGGCGGTGCGGTATGGGTTGATATTAATGAATTGACTCTGCAGAATGCTACGCCCTATGTTTTGATAGCCGTCGGAAAATCGATGATTTCATTGGCAGATGAAAGCGATAATGTTATAAATACTCATTTGCGGGGAACGCCGGCAAAACAAGGACAATTTCCGATGATTGCCGCAGTGCTGCTGTTTAATTCGCGGAAAAAATTGGTATTGCAAAAAATTGCATTGCATAAAAAATGGGGAGGGCTGTGGACTTATTCGGCAGCCGGACACGTAGATGCCGGAGAAGATTATAAATCAGCCGCTCAAAGAGAATTAAAAGAAGAAATGGGAATTAATGCAAATGTAGAAAAAGAAATTGCGGCTTTTCCGGTTGTGCGCGACGGTAAACAGGTAGCCTTTCATCACGTTTTTATTGCCGGTTCCGATGACGAAATTGTTCCTGATGAAAGCGAAGTTGCAGAAGTAAAAGAAATGTCTCTCACAGAACTGGAAACGGCAATCAAGCAACATCCCGAATGTTTTTTTGATGCTTTTATGAAGGTAATCAAGGATAATTTTAACCGAACGGCTATTTTATAATTCCACAGGCAATGCGAGCACCGCCTCCGCCCAAAGGCATAGGAGTATCTTCATAGTTATCGCCGCCGGCGTGAATAATCAGAGAACGATTTTTAATTTCGGCAACGGTTAAATCAGATATATAAAATGTCGTCTTAACGATTCCGTCTTCAGTGACGTTTAACGCCGGTAAATCGCCGCGATGTCCGCCGTGTTTGTGAGGTCCCAGATGTTTACCGGTTTTATCGGGATCATAGTGTCCTCCAGCCGCTAGTGCCGGTTGCATATTACCATCTTTATCAGGTGATGCGGAACAATCGGGATTTTCGTGAATATGAAATCCGTGTTCTCCGCCTGGCAGATTGTGTAAATCAACATCAACGCGCAATCCTTTTTCACTGTCATTGAAATTGATTGAACCGATTTTTTCGGTTGTTTCTTTATTATCGGTCAAATAAATATCTGTACTCGCTTGAGCGAATGCGTTTGTATATCCGGTAAGTATTGTCATTAATATAAATAATCCTTTTTTCATATCATCTCCTTTGTTTGATATATTATCGTTTTATTGTGAAGCAATAGGTAATTTGTATAGCATAGAAAATGCTCTGTCGAGCAGTAATTTTTTACCTTTAATTTTGTTGAAAAACGGTATTTATGGTCATTCTGAACAGGCACATTTTGTGCCGTTGTGAAGGATATAGCAATGCCTATAGCATTGCTCGTTCCTTTGGAATGACTGGATTCTTCGGCTCCGCCTCAGAATGACGTCGATAATGAAAATCAGCAAAATTGTTTAATACAGCGTAATTTTTTACTCTTGCAACACACTTTCACGATGCGCCGTCGGTTGTTCGGTCTCTCTTCAGTACGCAAAAAGCACCTCTTTCGAGGTGCTTTGCCATTGGTGCCGCTTAGGAGACTCGCTTCTTACGTCGCCTTCGGCTCGTATCGGTCACTTGTTCGCGATTTTTTCGCCGCGGTCGTTGTCA
>JAFUSH010000056.1 GCA_017471705.1 Alphaproteobacteria bacterium
GTACGGATTTAGAAATTTTGAAAATTATCGCTTGCGTGTGCGAATTTTATGTGCTTAAACTTAACTAACAAAAAGGTCAAACTGATGACTTATACTTTTTATATTTTTTTACTCTTGCCCCCAACTTTGACGATGAACCCCAAGACATTGATTACCTTGTATCGCCTTCAGATTATTTATAATCACCGGATTATCCGGAGAATCGCCGGTACATCTGCCAGGTAAAAAGCAGACTTTGGCATTAGCTTCTGAGAAGAGAATGCATAATAAAATTAATATATTGCTTCCCTTCCATAACATCTGTGCGAATCGTTTAATTTTACTCAACTGCATCGCTCTTCTCCTCTTAAATTCTACAAACAACCGGAAACTTTTATGTCAATCATACAAAAAAGCCTCCGAAAAGGAGGTCTGGAGAGTTCAACAATCATGTATACCAGATGATCCTTTTAGCCTTTAAAAACGTGCTGTTCCAGAGATAAATCGCGTTTTCTGTACATCCGCTAAAAGCTCCCAGACCAATGCAGTCTGGGATATACCGCTAAGCAGGCTGTATAAATACAACCTGCAAGCTGACGACGTCATCCCTAACGCCGAGTATACAAAGAGCTGTTGAGGCTCCGAACCGCCTTAAGGTTCTGAATACACACAGTGCATCTGCAGTAAGTATAACACACTTTTTTAAAAAGAAATATGAATTTTTTATGAACTTTAAAAAATGTGGAAAATTTCCGTATCTTAAAAAATTAATTTTTAGTTTATAAACTGCAATATTTCCTCTTAAATCTCGGATTTTTTCCTATACGCGATAATATTTCATAACTGATGGTACCTGCATCACGGGCAATGTCATCTAAAGTATAATCATCAAATATTAAATATCCGAAATTTCCCACCTTAACATCTTCTATGTCAGTAACATCACAAATAATGTTATCCATTGATACACGCCCTAAAATACGTGCCTCTCTTATCTTTTTACCGCTTTCAAAAAATACTTTGCCGATATTGGACAGCGAGCGAGGCACACCGTCTCCGTAACCTATTGAAACTATGGCAAGTTTACGATTATCTGCAGCTCGATACGTTGCCGAATAACCGACAAAATCCCCTTTAGGCAAATCGGCTATCTGCAGAACCGGCGCCTTTAACGTGATAATATTTTTCATCTGATTCGGACGATACGGCGCGGTATTAATTCCATACATTGCGGCACCTAAGCGCACCATATCACAGCAAAATTCCTCCCCCAGAAACGCACCGTCGGACGCTGATAACGATGCCGGTAAATCCGGAAAATATTTTTGTTTTACGCGTCTGAAATTGTTTAATTGATGTTCATTCATAAAATGATCTTTTTCATCAGCACAAGCCAGATGACTCATCACCATTCCGAATATCTGCAAATCTCTGTGATTAAGTTTTTTCAAATCATTTTCTCTAAATCCCAGACGGTTTAATCCGGTTTCTATGTGAATAACCGGTTTAATTCCCTCTATTTTATGTTTTTTCCAATACAAAAGCATTTCCGGAGAACTGATAACCGGTACGAATTGGTGTTTTTGAAACAATTCCAAGCTATCGTCCCCTATTCCCTGCAATACAAAAATATTGGCTTCAGGCACAATATCGGCAATTTTTTCTCCTTCTGCAGCGTGAGCAACCCAAAAGTTTCGGCATTCCGCTTTTTCATACAAAACTTTGGCTACTTCGGCAGCATTTAAACCGTAAGCATCATCTTTAACCACGGCGGAAGGAGTTGCCGGATATATTATTTCACTTAACATACGGTAATTTTCAACTAATTTGCTTAAATTTATTTGCAAAACAGGTTGTGTATAAATTTTTGAAAGATGTCTTGTAAAAATATGCATAGTTGTTATTATCTCCAAATTGAAGGGATTAAAAAATGCACTATCTTGATTCGCACATTCACTTGCAAGATTATAAAACGCAAGAAGTTAAAAATGTGGTTAACAACGCCGCAAAAAGTTTTGTTACGCGCTTTATCAATCTTTCGTCGCATCCGAATGATTGGAACAATGTGAAAAATCTGACCTCGGCTTATCCGCAAATCATTCCGGCGTTTGGCGTCCATCCGTGGTATATCACTGATATCAGCAATGACTGGAAAGAGAAACTCGAAGATTTATTAAATAAAACTGAACAGGCTATGGTCGGCGAATGCGGCATAGATAGGCTGAAAAATTCCGATACCGCGATACAGACGGATATTTTACAAGTTCATATAAATTTGGCAAATAAATATAATCGTCCGCTGATTATCCATTCCGTCAAAGCCAATCGGGAATTTGAGAAATTGTTCTCAATTCTGCCTGAAAGAACTGTATTTCATTCGTTTACAGGTTCTGTCGAATGGGGAAAAGAATTACAAAAACACGGTTTTTTCATCGGAATTAATTTTTCAATCTTGCGCAAAAAAAATGCCGACGAAATCTTGCGAAACCTCAGCTTTAAACGAGTATTGCTTGAAACCGACGGTCCTTATCAAAACAATATATCAGGAGAAGAAACTCTACCGCAAAATCTGCCTTATCTGGCAGCGGAAATTGCCAAGACCGCTGGTATTCCTTTTGATGAATTTTCAGATATTTTAAGCCGAAATCAACAAGAATTTTTAGGAGAATAATCAATGCAAACCGCACCAAAATCATTACGTCTGCACATTGCTATAACAGGAAGAGTCAATTCGGGAAAATCAAGCTTGCTGAATTTGCTGTGCGGACAACAAGCTGCCATTACTTCTCCGCTAGCCGGAACCACAACCGATGTGGTGGAAAAAGCTCAGGAACTGCAGCCCCTCGGTCCGGTATTATGGCTTGATACCGCAGGCTTCGGCGATGAAAGCGAACTTAGCGGAAAACGTATGGAAAAAACATATCGGGCACTGGAAAGAGCCGATGTTATATTGTTGGTTTGTCAGGGTGATAATATCGGAAGTCAGGAACAACAAATCATAACTCTGGCAAGCAATAAAAATATTCCTCTCATAAAAATTTACAACAAATCCGATAAATATAATATTTCAGCCACAGACGGTATACGGGTAAATGCTACCGATATTTCTTCGCGAGATGAAGTTCTTAACGAATTAAAAACTGAGCTTATCAAAATTTGTCCCGAAGACTTTTTGAATGTGCAGCCTCTTGTGGGGGATTTAGCTCCTGAACACAGTACTGTTATTATGATTATTCCGATTGATTACGAAGCTCCGAAAGGACGTCTTATAATGCCGCAAGTACAAGCAATCCGAGATTGTCTTGACCATAACCAAAACATTATAGCCGTAAAGGAAGATGATTATATTAATGTGTTGAATAATTTAAAAAATCCGCCGGCTCTGGTTATTTGCGATTCGCAAATTGTCGACAGAATGGTAAGAGAAACCCCGCCGAATATTAAATGTACGACCTTTTCAATTTTAATGGCTCGTTTCAAAGGAGATTTGAGCAAAATGGTACACGGAGCTAAAACCATTGCAGAATTACAAGACGGTGACAAAATATTAATTGCGGAGTCTTGCACGCATCACGCAATGGAAGATGATATCGGAAGGGTAAAGATACCTAACTGGCTATTGAAAAAAACCGGCAAAGCATTGCAAATTGACCACGTCAGCGGTTGTGATTTCGGAGAACATTTGAATGAATATAAATTAGTAATTCAATGCGGAGGCTGCAATATCAACCGCCGAGAAATTTTATCGCGTATTTATAAATGCGAACACGCCGGAGTGGCAATTACCAATTACGGCGTATGCATATCTGAACTCAAGGGAGTTTTAAATAGAGTTTTGGAACCGTTTGCAATGTAATTGTTATAATCTTACTGCCCTTACCAACTGATAATTTAAAGTTTTTTACGAAAATTAACAGTTGGACTTCAACATTATTTTTGCCTTTTCTGCTTCATTATTGCCATACTTATGTCAATCTGTTTTTTAATTCTTTTATCAAAATCTTTGACGGATTCATCTTTTTGTTTCACTGTTTTACCAACTTTATCGCCAAGTTTTTCAGCCAAAGCATCTTTCTTTTTTTGCAACCAATCGACGGAATCTTTTGTTTTTGAATAACTTTGAGAATTAACTTTCTCTTTAACAACAATATATCCTTTGGCACCGAGCTGTACTATATTCCACGTATTATCCGGTTGTTTTACCGCAATGGCAGACATTCCTCCCGCTGTTTGTTCTCTATACTCAGACCTTCCGTCTTCTTTTACGACCTGTTTTCCTTCTGCATCTAAAACAGGAGTACGAAGTTTGTCACCGGGCAAAAGGTGAACAAATAATTGTTCCTTCGGACGTTTTAAGCCTTCAATAGCCCTACCGCACCTTTCTTGCCATAATTTTTCATCAACTTCTTCATTGGCGGAAGTAATAAAATGAACTTCTTTAGCCCAATTCAAATCAGAATTCCATATTGCCGGTTCTTTCAAATTAGCGCCGACATCAACATAGTTATAAAGATTTTCTATCATACTCTTAATGCCGTCGGCAGTTTTGTACCAATCGGGATTTTCTTCTAAAAGCTTATTCATATCACGACCGTTATTATACATAACCAAACAATCGCCCGGCTTTAATTTTTGATTTTCAAACTCAGGACCGCGTTCTCCGGATTTCCAGCGGTCTTTCAAATTCGGATCCAAGTCATCAGGGTTAGTAAATCCCACAACCTCGGAACAAGCGGTCGGTATAATTACACGAGCCCCGTCAATAGAAATACAGGTACCGGCTTTGCCTTCCCTGACAGCTTGTTCCAGTGTTTCATCCGTATAAATAGCCATAGATATTCTCCTTGTCATCATAACGCCAATTTAACATTTATTTATATTTTTGTCAATATTTTATCTCTATCTCTATTTCATAAATTCATAAAATTTACGCAAACACATACACTATCTGGTAATCAAGCCTGAATTCCGATTATACAAAATGAAGAGAAAATCCTGATAAATGGTGCAAGCGGGCGGACTCGAACCGCCTGCCTACTTCTTAGGAGGAAGTCGCTCTATCCTGATGAGCTACGCCTGCACTGAATGTCTGATTAATACCTTTTACACTGATTGTCAATCAGTTTAAATATTTCGTAACAAAACTTTATCGGAAATTTTGATAAAAATAACTTGCCAAATCCAAACATTATTTATATAGTTTAAGCTACTTGTTAATCTTTTTTTTATATAGGAACCTTTATGCAGACGGACTACGAAAACAAGATATCCCGCCAAGAAGCCCTTAAGCTTGCTTGCTATTATCTGCAAGAACGAGTCCGCAACGGTTCGCATCTTAAAATAATTTTCGAACACGCCGTTCACGTCTTTAATGTGGCTAAAATAGCGGAGAGTATTGCTAAAAATTCCGACGGAAGACTTAATCCGGATACCGCTTATTGTCTGGGGCTTTTGCACGATATCGGGCGCATTAAAGATGAAACCGTTACCAAAGTTCCTCACGGGATTGAAGGTTTCAACTATTTAGCCGAACACGGATATCCCGATTTAGCTCCTATTTGTCTGACACACGGATTTATAAGTAAAGATATTCAAAAAAGCGACTATCCTACTTATCGTCCCAAGCTGTTCAAACGAGTAAAAGAGTACCTCTCCGAATTGGAATATAATGACTACGACAGAATAGTTCAACTTGCCGATTTATTTTCGCGCGGCAAACAGATTATGAGCATTCACGATCGTTTGGAAAAAAACAAGTCTTTTTATCATATCAAAAATTTGTCGTATGAAAAACAAGCTTATGACTTAAGAGATTATATTAACGGCAAATACGGTATTGATACCGAACAATTAGTGCAAAATATATTCAGACAACCGGTCAACGTATATCCGACCGCCGAATTGCAAAACCGTCCGAAATTGCAACCTTTCAAATTCTACCGCTTTGATGGCAGATTTGCTTAAGAGAAATGTTGTTCTGCCACCTGTTTAGCATTAGGATCACCGACGTGAAACCATTTTCCCTGATGAATATAGGCTCCCAGTCTGCCTGATTTTTCCAACCTGTCAAAAATTCTTATCAGAGAATAACACCCTTGAGGCTCTTCATCAAACACCCGCGGATGACAAATTAAAACTCCGCCATACAAATACGGCGCTTTCTGCGATACCTCAAGGCGACGTTGGGGATAATTTTGCGAATCTAAAAAGTAATCTCCGTTAGCCCCTACCCCATACGCCTGCTCAATAGGTTGAAGCATTAACATCATATCAAATTTATCTTCGTCCCAAACTTCTGCCATATCAGAAAGCAGTTGCTTTCCTTCTTCATCACTCCACAAGGCATCGCTGTTAATCACAAAAAAAGCTTCATTACGCATTTTCGACAAAGCATTTTTGATACCCCCTCCGGTTTCCAAAGCCTCTTTTTCTTCGGAAAAAACAAAATTCATATCACCGTATTTTTGTAAGTGTTTGCGAATCATCTCACCTTTATAGCAAAGATTAACCGTACAATCCTTTATTCCGTAAGCTTTGATATGATCTATATTATAATCAATCAAACACTTCCCCGCAACGGTTACCAATGGTTTCGGTTTGTCATCGGTTAAATATTGCATACGTTTACCGCGTCCGGCCGCCAATATAAAGGCTTGAGTGATTTCAGTCATTTTATTTCTCCTTTTATTGCCGTTAATGTATGATAAAAAAATAAAAAATGATTTAAAAAAAATATCGCCGGTTTTACCCGACGATATTTTTTGCTATTTACTCCTCTTATGTTTAGGGATACTTTTCATTCTTTGCACCCGCGAAATAAAAGGATTTCTTGTCTTTTCCCGTTTTTCGGGCTCGATACCGTATTCATTCTTCAATACCTTTGCCAGCTCATCAACCTCTTGAGAGGATATATTTACCAGAGCCTCTGCAATTGCTTTAATGTCTGCCATACGCTTGTAAATTTAACAAACTTTAATTTTGAACAGATTTACAGTAAACCATCGCTCCACCGAATCCGGTAGCTGCGAGTACCGCTCCGTCAAACATCAAAAGTTCCGTCCAACCTATGTCATACAAGGATTTAATTTCCGGTACAACATCAAGGTACAGCCACAAAAACAGCATAAAACCGAGTGTAATCTCCAGTACAAAACCGACCAGACGGTAATCACCTCGCTTGAAAATTGCTACCGGAATCAGATAGAAGAACACGGCCGTTAATACGCAATGTATTGCCATAAGAGCCGAATTGCCGACGGATACGCACCCTTTTCCCGATAAAAGGCACAATACCCCGATAAGCAATAAAACACAAACTTTAATAATTTTTTTCATAACTTAATAGTTTAACTAATGAATAAAAACGTATAGTTTATTATTTAGAAATTTTATAAATTGTCAACAAAAAAGCGCCCCAATAATGAACCGTACCAAAGAAGTCGGACGGTTCATAATGAGGCTCTTTTTCTTACTGCATTCGACGCCGCAAAGGAATAGTACGGCAAGGTCTGTTTCTTTCAGTAGATTCTTCTTGCGAATCTGCCTTATCTTTTTTCTTATTTTCATCATCAGAACTCGGCAGTTCTCTTTCTTCCTGCCGGCATAAGTTTAGCTTTCCGAAATCTGGAACATACAGAACTACATTCGCCTTATGGCACTTAAGAACTTGATCATAGTTGTCTGTCGCAATCTCCGAAAGAAACTGAACTTCAAAACAAATAGCTTGTTTCAGAGCTACTCCGCGCGGCACCTGTTGCAAAACGGTTTCAACGGTAAGATTGATATTTTCTTTGTCATCACTCGGAAAATAACAGGTAAACCTTACCAGCCTTACCAACTTTTGCTTTACGTGTTCAAGCTTGGCTTTCCCCGACACAAGATACTCAAGAAAATTGTCACTGAGCGGAGCATCTGCAATTATGGCTCTTGTAACCGCCCTTCCCGAACTGCAGAACACAACCTTTCTCTCTTGTACATCAATTTTCACCATCGGCTTGATTCTTTCTGCCAGACCGACAATATCCGAATGGCTACAAACGATTCTTGAGTGCATAAGCTCCCAATTCAAGCGTCTGTAACAATTTTTTTCACTTTCGGAAAGCTTAAGCTTTTCTAATTTTTCTTCAAATTGTTTCCTTTGATAATTCATACATTAATTATTTAAGTCAGACATAATTATGTGATTTTGCGTAAGAAGTATCAAATTCGTCCCAAGTAGTCAATAATTTTTTCCACAATCATTTTTATTATGTTAAAACAAATTTAAAACGGAACAGAGATTCCAAAAATAAAAACGGAACAGTAGAATATCTCAAACGAGAGGTATTCTATGGAAAAGAACGAGTTAAAGAAGTACAAAAATATCATAAAACAAGGTTTAAGTATCA
>JAFUSH010000057.1 GCA_017471705.1 Alphaproteobacteria bacterium
GGTCCTTACATTTTATTTGTGTTAATGTATAACCAAGACATTGACTGCCTTGAACTGCCTTTACGCTACTCATCGTAGCATCACCGGGACATTTACCTCCCGGTAAAAAACAGACTCTAGCGGAGGCTTCCGAGAAGAGGATGCATAATAAAAATAATATACAATTCCCCTTCCAGATTATTTGCGCGAATCGTTTAATTTTATTCAACTGCATCGCTCTTCTCCTTTTAAATTTTACAAACAACCGGAAACTTTTATGTCAAGCATACAAAAAAGCCTCCGAAAAGGAGGTCTGGAGAGTTCAACAATCATGTATACTAGATGATCCTTTTAGCCTTTAAAAACGTGCTGTTCCAGAGATAAATCGCGTTTTCTGTACATCCGCTAAAAGCTCCCAGACCAATGCAGTCTGGGATATATCGCTGAGCAGGCTGTATAAATACAACCTGCAAGCTGACGACGTCATCCCTAACGCCGAGTATACAAAGAGCTGTTGAGGCTCCGAACCACCTTAAGGTTCTGGATGCACATATAGCGCATCTTGCTTGAATTATAACACACTTTTTTTAAAAAAATTATGAACTTTTTGTGAACTTTTAAACCTATAATTTGTCCTGTTTAAATTACAGCATTTTATGGTATAAAATTAATCAACTCCGATTACTTCACGACGGCCGACGTGATCCTGTTTGGTTACCACACCTTCGCGTTCCATTCGTTCTATTAAATTAGCGGCACGATTATATCCGATACGCAATTTACGTTGAACATAGCTGATTGAAGCTTTTTTATCGGTTCTGACCACATCAACGGCTTGTCTGTATAAATCTTCTTCAGAGCTGCCGCCGCCCATTTCACTGTTGTCAAATACCGGACCGCTATCTTTAGTATTAAGCTCACCGGCAGTAACTTCCGCCACATATTTAGGCTCACCCTGTTCTTTAATAAATTCGACCACCTTTTCGACTTCCTCATCCGGAACAAAACAACCGTGAACGCGACGCGGTTTACTTCCGGAAGCAACAAAAAGCATATCACCTCTTCCGAGCAACTGTTCAGCACCTTTTTCTCCGATAATCGTAGTACTGTCAAATTTGTTGGTAACGTGAAAACTTATACGGCTCGGGAAATTTGCTTTAATCACGCCGGTAATAACATCAACAGAAGGGCGTTGTGTTGCCATAATAAGATGGATACCGACGGCACGCCCCATTTGCGCCAAACGTTGAATGGCAGCTTCCACTTCCTTACCGGCAACCAGCATCAAATCAGCCATTTCATCAACTACGATGACTATATACGGCATCGGCGATGTATCTATAACCTGTTCCTCATAAATAGGCAAACCTGTTTCCTTATCAAATCCGGACTGAACGGTCTTTTTCATTTCTTTGCCGGACTTGCTCATTTCTGCCATTTTTTTGTTGTATCCGACAATATTACGTACATTCATCAAAGCCAATGAGCGGTTACGATTTTCCATTTCCTGCACTGCCCACTTTAATCCTACCACCGCTTTTGCCGGATCGGTAATAACAGGTGTTAATAAATGCGGAATACCGTTATACATAGAAAATTCTACACATTTCGGATCAATCATAATAAATTTACACTGATCCGGATTCAGCCGGTAAAGCAAAGAAAGAATCATTGAATTAACCCCTACCGATTTACCGGAACCGGTGGTACCTGCCACCAAAAGATGCGGCATTCCTGCCAAATCGGTGTATACGTGTTGTCCGCCGATATCTTTACCGAGAGCAACCGTTAAAATATTTTTGCTATCGGTAAATTCCCTATCTTCAAGTAATTCGCGCAGTCCAACCGTCTGACGTTTTTCGTTTGGCAATTCGATTCCTATGGTACTTTTTCCGTTGACCACTGCCATTCTGACCGACCCGACCGCCATTGAACGGGCTATATCATCGGAAAGACCTATCACACGTGCAGTACGCGTACCGGATTTAGGTTCCAATTCGTACAACGTAACCACAGGTCCGGGACTTACTTTAACAATTTGCCCTTGTATATTAAAATCATTCAAGACGTGTTCAAGCTGCAGAGCTCTTTGTTTAAGAACACTCTCATCAAACACCATTCCGGTTGCTTCTTTAGGGGCAGAAAGCAAATTAATATCCGGCAACATATAACTATTTATATTATTATTTACTGTTCTTTCCTGAGTTGATTTTTGTTCTTTGATTTCTTTTGACAACATATTTTCAGGAGCTTTATCCGGAATTGCCAAGAGCTCTTCCTGTTTTGCCTCAGGAAAACCAGTCTTAGCAGAAGAATATGCAGTCTTATCATAATCTGAATTATTCTTCGAATTTTTCTTATTATTTTGATTGGCAATATCTTGCTCGTTCATAAAATCAAAAGTAGGATTAAAACTCTTATTTTTGAAGTTTTGAACATTGTCGGTATTTTCGGAATTTTGCACCATACTTTGCGGTATTTCGATTGTTAACTCCGAACCCGCTGCCAACAACTCGTTTCCGCTTCTCGTGTCATATTGCGAATAAGAATTGGCAATACTCGCCGCCGCTGAATCGTGCAAATTTTGCGACATCTTCGGCTCTGCGTTTCTGAATGACGGTTCCATACGGATATTCATAGCGGAAGTTGTTTTTATTTTGCTTTGTAAATAGCGAGGATTAATTTCCTTAAATTCGTGTAAATTACGAATATTGACAATTTTTCTGAATATTGAGGCAAACAAGCGGAAAAACGAGCAAATTCCTCTCCAAATCGACTTAAATAAATAAAACCAGCGCTTATAGGTTATGCCCGCTGAAAAATTAAAGGAAATAATACTTACAAAAAGAATTATACCTTCCAAGATTATCGTGTTATACGGAATATTCAAACGATTAATATAAGTATTTATCGGTCGGCTTAATGCCAAACTCCAATCTCCGGTCAAATTATGCGAAAAATTAAAACGTCCCAAATACTCGCTTAGCGTTAAATCAGTAAAACAAGATAAACTCAACACCCCAACAAACCACGCAAATATACGTGTTTTATATTCCGGAAACGAACCGTAACGATATAACGAGCACCCCCAAAATACAGGTACCAGCAAAAAGATAATTAATGATATTCCGAAAGTGCTCAGAACCGCATCAGCAGCCGTCGCCCCGAACAGCCCCAAGAAATTATGCACCTCTTGCGATGAAGTCGTAACCTTATTAAAAGAAGGATCCGTAGCGTTATAGTCAGCTAATGCCGCATACACCAATATCGGTAATACCATCAGTAATATTCCGATTGTTTTACACCATAAAACATAAATCCACGATTTTTGTTCTTCTTTTCTATTTATCTTTTTACCCATACCATCCTCAAAGTTTAAAAGAATCCCAATCTTAGAAAGTGTAGCGTAAAATACTCAATAAAATGTTAAAAAACTCCTTAATTACATACCCTTTTGTGAACAAAAAAAAGAGTAACTGTTGACATTTTAATATGCTGTATTATACATAGGCTGAACAAATTTTAAGGAAGGATTTTATGAAGTACGCTTTTGTATTTCCGGGACAAGGTTCTCAATTTGTGGGAATGGGAAAAGAATTGTCCGAAAATTTTGCCTCTGCCAGAGAAGTTTTCCAAGAAGTAAATGAGGCACTTTCACAAGATTTATACAAGATTATGGTTGACGGTCCCGATTCCGAACTTATGATGACTGCAAATACTCAGCCGGCTTTGATGGCTTTTTCTTTAGCCGTTGTCAGAGTTTTGGAAAAAGATTTCGGGGTAGATTTTACCCAAAAGGCATCTTTTGTTGCCGGTCATTCACTTGGCGAATATTCAGCAGCTTGCACCGCCGGAGTTTTTTCTTTAAGCGACACGGCTAAATTGCTGCGCCTCAGAGGAGATGCTATGCAAAATGCCGTTCCTTTCGGAGTTGGCGGTATGGCTGCGGTTTTAGGATTATCGTACAAAGATGTTGACGCATTAGTAGACGCTTGTTCAAACGGCAAAGATGTTTGCGTGGCGGCTAATGACAATTCTGACGGTCAGGTAGTCCTTTCCGGCTCTATGGCGGCTATTGACAGAGCTATCGATATTGCTTCGGAATTTGGCGCAAAAAGATGTGTTAAATTGGCTGTAAGCGCTCCCTTCCACAGTCCGTTTATGGCTCCTGCTGCCGAGACAATGGTACGCGCTTTTATGGAAGTAGATGCCAATGACGCCAAAATTCCGTTAATTGCGAATGTTCTGGCCGAACCAATCACCGATCATAAGGAAATCATAAAACACTTGATTGAACAGGTTACAGGTACGGTCAGATGGCGGGAAACTATGATGTATATGCAGCGGCAGGGAGTTACCGATTTAGTGGAACTCGGTGCCGGAAAAGTGCTTTCCGGTATTGCTAAGCGCAGTTATAAAGAAATTAATTCAATCTCCGTCGGTTCGGTTGCAGAAATCGAAGAACTGGCGCAAAACCTATAAAGAAAGGAGAACAAAATGTTCAGATTAGATGGAAAAGTTGCTTTAATCACCGGTGCTGCCGGAGGTTTGGGGCATAAAATTGCTCATACATTGCACAATCAAGGAGCAATTTTAGCACTCACAGATATGAATGCCGAAAGGTTGGAAGCATTAAAACAAGAAATCGGAGAAAATGTTGAATGCTTTGTAGCGAATCTGACCGATGCCGAAGCCGTAAAAAAATTGGTCAGTGAAGTTGAAGAAAAAATGGGGCAAATCGATATTTTGGTTAACAATGCCGGATTAACTCGCGATAATTTGTTTATGCGTATGAGTGATGAAGATTGGCAATTAGTTTTAGATGTTAACCTTTCTGCCGGTTTCAAATTGGCACGCGCTGCAGTTCGCGGTATGATTAAACGCCGCTTCGGTCGTATTATCGGTATTGCTTCGGTTGTCGGAGTTATGGGTAACGCCGGACAGGCAAATTACTCCGCATCTAAAGCCGGTATGATTGCTATGAATAAATGTTTAGCGCAGGAAGTAGGTTCGCGCGGTGTTACGGTTAACTCGATTGCTCCGGGGTTCATTCGCACTCCGATGACCGATGTTCTGCCTGATGACGTAAAAGCTGCTTTACTTGCTAAAATACCGGAAGCCAAACTCGGTGAAGCTCAAGATATTGCCAATGTAGTGGCTTTTCTTGCGTCTGATGAAGCTCAGTATATTACCGGTCAAACAATTCACGTTAACGGCGGTATGGCTATGATTTAGTTCATAGCCTCTGCTTACAACAAAAAAGCCGGATTTTCGAATCCGGCTTTTTATTACTCTGATTTATCGTTGTAAAGCAATATATATCTCGTGCGCTGTCTTTGCTTGACGAATGGTCTGACAGATTTTTTGATTTTTCAAAGCGCGTGATAACGTAGCTAACGTTTGCAAATGATCATTTCCGCTGTTTTCCGGAGATATCATCAAAGCGACAATATCCACACCTTGCGAATCCACCGCATCATAATCCAAAGGAGAACGCAGACGGGCTACCATCGCAAAAACTTTTTCCAGCCCTTCAATTCTGGCGTGCGGATATCCGACACCGTTACCGTACCCCGTAGAACCGAGATTCTCACGCTCTAAAATTGCCTCAAAAACGGCATTTCTGTCGAGTGAACATTTATCAGCCACAACCGATGCCAATTGCTCCAACAGATTTCTTTTGTTATCGGCGTTTAAATCCGCCAAAACCATATCTTCTGATAAAATGTCAGAAATTTCCATAACACAAACCTTATACTGTTATTTCCTATTCTGCCGGTTCAACCCAGCCGATATTTCCGTCTTTGCGGCGATAAACCATACTGATACGATTGTTGGCGCTGTTACGGAACATCAAGGCACATTCGTCAGCCAAATCCATATACATAACCGCTTCGCTTACGGTGCAAACTTTGATATTTGCATCGGTTTCGGCAATAGTCAACGGGGCAGATTCGTCAATACTCATTTCATCTTCGGTTTCCGTCAACGGGAAAACAGATTCGTGAGCCATTTCAACCATACCGGTTTTACCTTTATGGTCGTTTAATTTATTTTTTTGACGACGCAAACGAGTAGCAATATGCTCATTAGCATTATCAAAAGCCGTATAAGGATCGGCACCGACTCCGGTACCCTTTAAAACTATATTTTTTGCCGGATGAACAGTAACTTCGGCACGAAAATCTTCTCCGTCCAAAGAGAAATATACACTGCTTCCAATCGGAGCATTAAAATACTTGCTGACTGAAGCTTCCAAACTCTCTTCAACTCGTTTGCGCAATCTGTCACTGATATCAACCTGTTTTCCTGATAATGTAATATTCATAATATACCTCATTTGTTAGTTATTACGGCACTATCGCCTTTTTATTTATTCCAGTGTTTTATATTATATCAACTTTTAAGCAAAAGTAAATAATCTTGTTCTTTTATAATGAGAAATTATCGCCAAGATAAACTTTCTTAACATCTTCGTTAGCAACAATTTCTTCCGGTGTTCCTTCCATTAAAACGGTTCCGGAGTGTAATATATATGCTCTGTCGATAATATCCAAGGTTTCGCGAACATTATGGTCGGTAATCAAAACTCCCAAACCTCTGTTTTTAAGCTGTGAGACCAATGTTCTGATTTCATTTACGGCTATCGGATCAATACCAGCCAGAGGTTCGTCCAACAATATGAAACTCGGCTTACAGGCCAAGGCGCGGGCAATTTCCAAACGTCTGCGTTCACCGCCGGAAAGCGAAAGAGCCGGAGATTGACGCAAATGTGCAATCGAAAACTCGTTTAACAACTCTTCCAAACGATTTTCCCTTTGAGTTTCGTCTTCTTCAACAATCTCCAGAATTGCTTTAATATTATCTTCAACGCTCAATGTTCTGAAAATAGAAGACTCCTGCGGCAAATAGCCGATTCCCATTTTTGCTCTTTTATACATCGGCATTGCGGTAATATCCTGACCGTTTATATAAACATCGCCGTAATCAGGTGTAATCAATCCGGTGACACAATAAAAACAAGTAGTCTTACCGGCACCGTTAGGTCCCAAAAGACCTACCGCCTCACCTCTTTTGACGTGAAGTGAAACATTCTTCAACACCGAGCGTTTTTTATACTTCTTGCCTATATTAAAAACTTCCAAGACATCGACATCATTTTTTTGTTTTATTGCCATTGCTTGCTTTCCTTATTTTATAAAATGTTCCGCGAATGCGTCCGCCGGTATTATCATCGCCGGTAATACGACTTACCGATGTCAACAAATCTGTTTGCGCGTACGCTCCTTCTATAAAATTACCGTTTTGCTCAATACGCACATTATCAAATAATTCTACTATATTGTTTTTAGGATTGTATACTCCTCTGTCACCTTTGGCGCTTCCTTTCGGAGTAATCACATTTACATTACCAACCGCAATTGCCTTGGTCAAATCCCCTTTTCCGCTTTTATCCAAATAAGCTGTTATTTTCTCAGCCCTTAAAATGTTATCTCCTTGTTTGATTGTAACGTGACCGGTTTTACGAGGCTCGGTCAAAAAGTTTCCGAAAAGCTGAACTTCTCCGGTTTGCGGATTATAATGCCCTTCCTTACCGTGAGCAGTTTCATTCGGAGTAACTATTTTAACATTGCCTAAAGCTATCACCTTGCGCAAATCCTTTTTACCGTCAGTGTCCGAATAAGCGGTTATTTTTCGAGCATATAATACATTTTTACCCTGCCGAATACTCACATACCCGTTACCGTTTTTGTCATCACTTGCATTGCCGTAAAGAACTATTTCTCCGATTTGCGGATTATAGTATCCTTCTTTTCCGGAAACGATTTCCCTCGCGGTTTTAACTACCACGTTACCGAATGCTTCTGCGCGAACTAACTCTTTTTTACCTTTTTCGGTAAAATAGGCTGTAATTTTATCGGCAAATAAATTTTTGTCACTTTGCGAAAAATTAGCTTTTCCCGTTGAAACGGTTTTATTTTCATTTTGATACACGATTGTTTCATCGTGTGCGCTCAAAGTGCTGTTGTTCCCTATGATTTTATTATATCCTTTCAGAGTCAGAATTTCTTTATTTTTATCATAGGTGAAAGCCTCGGCATCCATTATTCCCCATTTGCCTTTAGCTTTCACGGCTTTTTCACCCCAAGCGTATTCTTTGTTAAAATCGTAATTAGCTTCTTCCGAGGTTATTAACGTATCATTATTTACCACCGCCTGTACATCGGAAAATAAATTCAATATATTGTTATTTTGATTAAAGAAACCCTCTTCTGCGGTAATTTCAGCCACTCCGCTGTCTGTGGGTATGCTGCCGCGCGGATTCATAATTTTCATAACTTTTGAGCCGGGCGAAGTTTCATCAACGCTGTCAGCCACTATTTTATTTACTCTGTTTTTATTATCGGTTGAATTAAAAACCGTTTGTTCTATATGGAGTTTTTCCATTTCACTTTTTCGCGGTATAGTGATATTATCCTGCAAATCAACACTCTTACGAACATTGGGAATGACCACCATAACCCCCAGCAAAGCCGCAGCCGCACAAGGCAAAGTGAGTTTAAACATTCTCCGCCAAGACACGGACTTGCGTTGCAAACCGGATTCCGATAGCTCAAAATTTTGCTTATTATCAAAATATGAATCTATTTTCTTTGAATCAAACATAAATCAGCTGGCTCCAAGTCTCAAGCAGTCGTGAATATGAACTATGCCGATAGGCTTTTTCTTTTCATCAACAATGAAGATGTTTGTAATTCCCTTACCGGTATTATTCATCACGTTAACAACTTCGGCAACCAACATATCCGGACCGATTGTTTTCGGATTTTTAGTCATCACTTTGGTAACTTTTTCGGTAATAAGGTCAGGAGACATCCAACGACGCAAGTCACCATCTGTTATCATTCCGATAAGCACACCTTCATCATTTACTATTCCCACGCAACCGAGCATTTTTTCCGACATTGTCATTAATGCTTTCTGCATAATCGTTTCCTCATTCACCAGAGGCATTTCATCACCTTTATGCATAATATCCGACACGTGTTGTAAAATAGAACCGAGTTTACCTCCCGGATGACGCAATTTAAAGTCTTCTTCGGTAAAGCCTTTACGAACCATTAAATCCGCAGCCAATATATCTCCCATCACCAAAGTAGCCGTAGTCGATGACATCGGAGCCAAACCCAACGGGCAAGCCTCACGATTACTCGGCAGACGCAAAATCAAATCACTGTTCTTACCCAAAGAGCTCTCGGGATTTTTGGTAATTGCTATAACCGGAATAGAAAAGCGACGACAATATATCAAAATATCGGAAAGTTCTTTTGACTCTCCGCTATTGGAAATGGCGACAAGCACATCGTTTTTGGTAACCATTCCCAAATCACCGTGACTGGCTTCGCTCGGATGCAGGAAAAAAGCCGGAGTTCCGGTAGATGCCATTGTGGCGGCTATTTTATTCCCGATATGTCCGGACTTGCCCATACCGGTAATGATTACCCGTCCCTTGGTGTTTTGCAATAAATCCAACGCTTTGCTTAGAGTATCATCTAAGTCGTCCTCCATAACTTTCAACGCTTCTATCTCGCGATTTATGGTTTGTTTTGCAACTTCAATATCACGATTACTCATTATTATCGTCCCTCCTTAAAAACATAGATAAATCATAAAATTTTTTATAAAATACGCAAGCATTATTTATGCTTTATGCTAGGCTTTTTGCTCCCATTTTCCGCTATCGCTCTGTTGCCAGTAAAATACTTCGCAGCCGCTGTCTTTATATTCTTTCCAAAGTTTTCTGGCCTGATTTAAATATTCTTTCGAATTACCGTCAAAAATATTGAAAACTCTTTCATACGACACCAATTCTTCCGGATTAATCTCCGCTCCTTCCGTCAAAAATAAAAACTCGGCCTTATTGGGATTATCATTTTGTAAAGTGAGCCATATAGGCTGTTCTGCGGCAAATCCGTCTTTCTTGCTGCCGTGCGGCAAAAAGCTTTCATCCTGAAATGTCCATAAATACGAATTCATTTGTTCAATTCGTTCTTCATTGCCTATTTTGACCACAATGCGTTTCCCCGATGCATAAGCCTTAAGCAATAATTTAGGTAAAACTTCATCCAAAGAATGCTTTTGCAAATGGTAAAAATCAACGCGGCTCATCGGCTATCCTTTAGGTTCAGAGTTATTGTATCGAAACCGTCTTCACTGACAAATTGCAAAATAACCTGCCCTTTGACCGAAGCTTCTTTTATTTTTACGGACAAATCTTCAATTCCGAATATTTTATGACCGTTTAGTGTTTTAAATTTATCTCCTTCGCGAATTCCTTTTGCGGCTGCCTCCGACTGTTCACCGACAGAATCGATAACAACTTCCTGATTTTTTTCATCATAACTCACTGTCATATCAAGCGCTTCTATTTCTGTGCCGAATTTATGTCTGTACGAGGATTCCGGCTCACCTTTTTCCGTTTTTTCCGCTTTTACCGTTTTTTCTTCAGGAATTCGTGCGACGGTAACTTTAAGTTCAATCTGTTCACCATCGCGCAGCACCGTAATCGGCAATTCGGTTTTCGGTTCAGTTTGCGAAACCCGCAAAGAAAATACACGCGGATTATCAAGTTCCATATTTCCTGCTTTAAGAAGAATATCTCCCGCTTTAATTCCGGCCTTTGCCGCCGGAGAATCCTCAGACATCGAGGTAACCACCAAATTATTTTTTTGTTCGGCATTTTCCACTCGTACTTTCTGCACACCTATTCCTATCCAACCGCGCTCGATTTTTCCGCTCTTCTTAAGCTCATCGACAACCCATTGAACAATATTCGACGGAGTTGCAAAACCGACTCCCATATTATTACCGTCGATAGAAAATATCGCCGTATTCATACCGACAACTTCCCCGTCCGTATTAAACAAAGGACCGCCGGAATTTCCCTGATTAATCGAAGCATCCGTTTGTATAAAATTATCGTACGGACCTTTTTCTATATCTCGTTCTTTTGCCGAAATAATCCCCAGAGAAACACTGTTTCCCAACCCAAAAGGATTACCTATTGCAAAAACGCTGTTACCCGTTCTCACCAAATCCGAATCTGCAAAATCTACCGGTTGAAAATGCAGCGGATTATCAACCTTCAAAAGAGCAATATCAGTTTTAACATCGGTTCCGACCAAACTTGCAGAATATTGTTCATCTTCTGTCGTAATTACGGTTATTTTATCGGAATTACCGACCACGTGAGCATTGGTTACGACATAACCGTCTCCGCTCACGATAAATCCGGCTCCCAAAGCCTGTTTTTCCGCATTATCTGCCACGATACTGACCACTGAATCATTAACCTCGGCAATAGTATCTTCCAGACTCATCTCCTCGGCTGAAGAATTATAAGTAAATCCGCATAAAGCAAGTATTAAGACCAGATGTTTTAGCATAACTCCGATTATTTCTCCATTGAACGATTAAAAAACTTGAAAAATTCAGAATCCGGAGACAAAACCAAAGAGGTTTCATCATCGGAAAGAGATTTACGGTATGCGTCTAAAGAACGGTAAAAATCATAAAATTCCACATCTTGACCAACGGTTTTATTCCACAATTGAACGGCTTGTTTATCACCTTCACCGCGGGTTATCTGAGCATTCTTTTCCGCTTCGGCAACAATAATTGTAGCCTCTTTATCGGCAGTGGCTCGGATATTTTGTGCCTGTTGCTGCCCTTTGGCTCGAAATTCTTTAGCATCTCTCTGACGCTCAGTTTTCATACGGTCATTAATTGCCTGCATAACCTCAATCGGCAAATCGGCACGGCGAATCCGCACATCAGCCACGCTTACCCCTATCGCTTCGGCATCTTTTTTGACCGTAGCACTGATGTCTGCCATTATTTTAGTTCTTTTTTCCGACAACAATTCTGTCAGTGTTACTTTACCCAAAACTTTGCGCAATGAAGAATTCACGATTTCCGCCAATTTTCCGCGTGCTTGATTTTCAGTACGCACGGTTTTATAAAATTTAAGAGGATCAATAATTTTATAACGAGTAAAACTGTCAACATCCAAACGTTTTTTATCATTCAGCACCACTTCCTGTGCCGGCGGATCCAAATTAAGCAAACGCGAATCATAAAACACAACATTTTGCACAAACGGAACTTTAAATTTCAAACCGGCCTCTTTAACCACGCGCATCGGTTCGCCAAACTGCAACACTATCGCTTGTTCCGGCTGATAAACTATATATGCGGAGCCCCAAAGAACTATTACGAATGCGGCAAATACAACACCTAATATATGAATCAAACCTATTTTATTCATTTTTTACTCCTTTATCGGATTTTTGGAATTTAATGACAACACCGGTAACAGATTGCCTTTTTGCGACGGATCGATAATAACCTTATTAGCTTTTTTCAAAACATCCTCCATCGCATCCAAATACATTTTTTTGATTGTAACCTCTTTACCATCTTTATATGCGGCATAAACAGAGGCAAAACGTTTAGCCTCACCTTCGGCTTTATTGATTGTTGCCGCCTTATAAGCTTCGGCATCTTGCGCTATTTGCGCCGCCTGTCCTTTAGCCTTAGGCAATACTTCGTTACGATAGGCTTCCGCTTCGTTTTTGAAACGCTCCATATCCGCTTTGGCGCGTTGCACTTCGTTAAAGGCATCTACAACTTCTCTCGGCGGATCTGCCTTTTGCAGCTTGACACGGACGATTACGATACCGGCATTAAATTCATCAAGAACTCTCTGCAATTCTTCTTTTGTTTCATCTTCAACTTTACCGCGGTCACCGGTAATAATCGGTTGCATTTCAGATTGTCCGACAATCTCACGCAGCACCGATTGAGCCGCCACACTGACTGTTTCATCAGGACTGCGGATACTGAACAGATAATCCTTGGCATCTTTAATTTTCCAAACCACCGTCAAATTTATATCAACAATATTTTCATCACCGGTAAGCATATGACTTTCCGTAAAAGCGTTATTACGATAATCGCGGCTGTCGGCAGAACCGAGGTTAATACTGCGTTCTTGTGTAACATTTACTTTGATAACTTCTTCTATCGGCGTCGGGAAATGATAATGCAATCCGGCATCGGTGGTATAAGCATATTTTCCGAAACGCAACACGACACCTTCCTCGCTCGGCTGCACTTGATAAAACCCGCTCAAAATCCACAGACCTAAAATCACCAATACGCCGTATTTCATATAGACGCCCACACCTGCATTCGAGTTGTTATTGATTATTCTGAAATGCCGTGAAACAGAATTTTTTGACTTTGACGAATTACTCTCGAAGCCGAAATTATCATCATCGTTATCCCAAGGATTATTGTTATTTGCCATATTATTTCCTTTTCATTATAAATTTATTGATATAAGATAATCCATAATTGCGTTAAATACAATCAACTATCAATTTATATCCACATACGGAGATTTCATATTATGGAAAAACAAATCAGTGAACTGGTTAGCAGATATTACCCGCAACAAAATATCGCCGACATTAAAGTCGTTAAAAACCGTATAATCGTTGAGATTAGGGAAATCAGCGAAAACACAGAAAACACAGCCTTACTCAAAGCAGAATTGCAAAAATTGTTTCCGCAATATAAATCATCTGTCGTTTTTGTACAAGAAAAGCAGGTAAATATCGGAGTACAGGCAATTGAAAAATGGCAAGTCAGAGGTGTAAAAAAAATTATCGGAGTTGCTTCCGGTAAAGGCGGTGTTGGCAAATCGACGACCGCCGTTAATCTGGCTTTAGCTTTGGCTGATAAAGGTCAAAACGCAGCATTGGTTGATGCAGACATTTACGGTCCGTCAATTCCGACAATGTTGGGATATGAAGGTTCTCCGCTGATTTCGGAAGACGGAGAAAATTTTACGCCATTTAGAGAATACGGCATACAATCAGTATCGATAGGTTCATTGATAGACCGCAACACGCCGCTTATTTGGCGCGGAGCAAAAGCCGGCGGCGCCATTGAACAGCTTATAACCCAAACCGCGTGGGATAATGTTGATATTATGGTCATAGATATGCCGCCGGGGACCGGAGATATTTTAATCACTCTTTCCCAGCGTATAGATTTTGCCGGCATCGTAATTGTTTCCACTCCGCAAGACATAGCACTGATTGACGCGATTAAAGGTGTTAATATGTTCAAAAAAACCGGCACTCCGATTTTGGGAATCGTTGAAAATATGAGCTATTTTATTTGTCCTCATTGCGGAAAACAAAGCGATATTTTCGGCTCGCACGGCGCAGAGCAAACCGCTCAAAAAATGGGAGAAACATTTCTGGGCGCCATTCCGCTTGAGATGGCAATTCGCGAAGCTTCGGACAACGGCACGCCGATTGTCGCTGCTCAACCGGATAGTCCGTATACCGATGCTTACGAAAATATAGCTGAAAAAATCATTGCTAAAATATAGGGACTATAAAATGGGAATAAATTATAAACTCGCCGAAACGCAGCAAAAATTCCAAAGCTTTTACAAAACAAATTTGCAGCAAATATACAGGCAATTGGAAGAAACGCGGAAAAGATGCTTAAATTCGCTGAAAAATCGACTGATATGTTTTTTTCTGTTTTTTGGCGGAATTTACTATTTATGCCTTAATGACATTATTAAACCGGAGATATATTCATCTGATTTTTTCGTTAATGTTGCCGTTATAGTATTTCTGATATTTTGCGGTGCAATTTATCAGCCATTTAGCGAATATCGTGAAAAAACTAAAGATACGACAATGCAAAAGATACTTTCTTTTTGGGGTAAATTTGATTATTTTTTAGAACACGATATCATTGGCAATGAAATAGTTAAAAAATCCGAACTGTTTTCCTACTACAACAGAGCGGAAGCCGATGATGCTTTCACCGGAAAGTACAGTAAAACAAAACTTACGGTTTCCGAACATAATTTACGCATTCAAGGCTCCAAAGGAAATACGCACATTTTTAGAGGTGTGCTGATTTTATTGGATTTTACCAAAAAATTTGCAGGAAAAACAGTGGTAATAAATAAAGGACGTAAGAAAAACTTTTTCTTAAATAATCCTATATTCATTCTTATTCCGCTGTTTATTTTAGGACCGTGGGTGGCTCTGGGATGGAAGTTTATTGAAGACAAAGACGGGCTATTGCTTATGGTAATACCTTTATTATTCTATACCATCATCGGTTTTGCTATTTACCTTTTTTTCAAAAAAATCAGCAAGAAAAAAGCCACACAAAATGTGACTCTGGAAAAAATGGAATTCAATAAAAACTGGAATGTTTTAACCGATAATCAGGTTGAAGCACGCTATGTCTTAAATCCGACACTTATGGAACAAATAGAAGAAATTAAGCACCTGTTCTATGGAAAGAGTATTGATTTTTCACTGTTTGATAATAAACTGCTGATTGCCGTGCATACTCGCAAAAACTTATTTGAAACAACCTCTTTATTTTCGCCGGCATTGAATTATCATAAAGTACGCGAAGTAGTCAGCCAATTATATAGTATTTTTTCGGTGATTGAAGTTTTGGAGAAAAGCGGCAAGTAAAATCTTTTAAACTGGTATAACTGGGCAACGTATAGCACCGACAATTGTAATCCTCGCCCTTTATTATATTTTAACCTTGCGCATATAAAATACACGCAGAGGTAAAAATGAAAAAGTTTATTTTGATTTTAGTAATATGTTTATGGAATTGTTTGGTTTATGCCGAAAATAATTCTTCTTCTGAAGTATATAAATACGATGATAC
>JAFUSH010000086.1 GCA_017471705.1 Alphaproteobacteria bacterium
GATACTTAAACCTTGTTTTATGATATTTTTGTACTTCTTTAACTCGTTCTTTTCCATAGAATACCTCTCGTTTGAGATATTCTACTGTTCCGTTTTTATTTTTGGAATCTCTGTTCCGTTTTAAATTTGTTTTAACAGCAAAAATTAAAAAAATTGTTGCATTTATCAAAGATAATATGTATAAACTCTACACGAGATAAATTTTACAAAGAAGGTAATAAAGATGGCAAGAGTTACAGTTGAAGATTGTATTGATAAAATTCCCAATCGTTATGATTTGGTTTTGATTTCGGCTCAGCGCGCTAAGGATATAGGTTCAGGTTCCCCTATTTTGGTGGATCGCGACAATGATAAAAATTCGGTGGTTGCCTTGCGTGAAATATCCGAAAACAAAGTAAGTATTGAAGATTTGCAAAAATCTCTGGTTATGGGTCTGCAAAAGTATGTTGAAGTTGAAGAGCCTGAAGATGAAGAAGTTGAGATATTGTCTGCTGAGAAAGAATTGTCGGATTTGGACGAACAATTTTCCAGTGATATGATTAGCGATGAAGATTTGAATAATTCTATGCAAATCCACGGCGAAGATGACGATGAAGATAATTTTGATTTGGATTCGGATGCCGGCGATATTGATTTTGATGATAATGGTGATTTCGGTGACGAATCATTTGATGATACCGATGATTTAGACTGATTTATCGTCAAAATTAACTTTTATTAAAGCAAAGCATACTATTTATATGATATGTTTTGCTTTTTTTGATTAGAGGAAAGACAAATGCTGCGTCAGTACGAACTTGTGGATTTAGTCAAGTCTTATGACCCCTACGCCGATGAAGATGCTCTTAATCGTGCGTACGTTTTTGCTTTGAAAAAACACGGCTCTCAACTACGCACATCAGGCGATCCTTATTATTCGCATCCTATTGAAGTTGCCGGTATATTGACCAAATATCGTTTAGATTGTTCAACTATTATTGCAGCTCTCTTACACGATACGGTAGAAGATACCGACACAACTTTAGATGAAATTAAAGAATTGTTCGGAGAACAAGTCGCCAATTTGGTCGATGGCTTAACAAAATTAGCTTTAATCGAACAAAAATCCGGCTCCAGCAAACAAGCCGAAAATTTCAGAAAGCTATTGCTGGCAATGTCGGAAGATATCCGCGTATTGCTTGTCAAACTTGCCGACAGATTGCATAATATGCGCACTCTGCATTTTTGCCCGCCGGATAAACGCGCCCGCATTTCCCGTGAAACTCTTGATATTTACGCCCCTCTCGCCGAGCGCATCGGTATGGAGGAAGTCAAAGAAGAAATGGATGAGATAGCTTTTGCCGAACTCTACAAGGAAGCACACGATTCCATAGTTGCACGTTTGAACTTTTTGCGCGAACAGGGAAGCGATATCGTTCCGAAAATCATTAAGCAGCTTGAAAAAGATATGGAAGATAACGGAATTAAATGCAACATTACCGGCAGAGAAAAAACTCCGTATTCCATTTGGCGCAAAATGCAATTAAAAAATGCCTCCTTTGAACAACTGTGCGATATTATGGCTTTCCGTATTTGTGTCGATTCGGTCGCCGATTGCTATCAGGCATTAGGAATTATTCACAGCAAGTATCATATGGTTCCGCGCCGCTTTAAAGATTACATTTCTACACCTAAACCCAACGGTTATCAATCACTGCATACCGGAGTTATCGGACCTTTAGATGTGCGGATTGAAGTACAGATTCGCACCTACGAAATGCACGAAGTCAATGAAAAAGGCGTGGCCGCCCATTGGGCTTATAAACAAGGTTCGCGCACCGAAGGCAAAAACTTCCGCTGGATTCGCGAGCTGCTGGAAATTTTGGATCAAGCGCAAAATCCTGATGAGTTTTTGGAAAACACTAAACTGGAAATGTATAACGACCAAGTGTTTTGCTTTACGCCTAAGGGGGATTTAATCGGACTTCCTGTCGGTTCCACTCCGGTTGACTTTGCTTATGCCATTCACTCCAATGTCGGAGATACTTGTGTCGGCGCCCGTATCAACGGAGAAATTAAGCCGCTCCGCACCATTTTGCAAAACGGCGATCAAGTAGAAGTTTTAACTTCTAAAAATCAACACCCTTCATTGGAATGGGATAGATTCGTGGTAACCGGAAAAGCTAAAGCAGCGATTCGCCGTTATGTCAGAATTAATAAACGTGAACAATTTATAACCCTCGGTAAAGAAATTCTTGAAAAGCTGTTTAAATCAGAAGACCAAAGTTTTTCCGAAAAAGAACTGGTTAATGTGCTTTCAGACTTTGAAGCAGAAACAGTCGATGATATATATGCCAAAGTAGGAGAAGGTTTAATTACCGGCTGGGATGTTTTACGCGTGGTTCATCCGGGGTACAGACAATCCAAATTGGAAAAAGTAGTAACCGCCATAAAACTACCGGTATTCAAGAAAAACAAGCCTAATAAAGATTCTCTTAAGATTCGCGGTTTGATAGACGGTATGGCAGTTCATTTTGCCGGATGCTGCCACCCGTTGCCGGGAGACAGAATAGTCGGCATTGTCACCACCGGAAAAGGCGTTACCATTCATACGGTTGATTGCCCGTCACTTCATAATTATGAAAAAGAACCTGAACGCTGGCTTGATGTCGATTGGGGTACGGAAGCCGAAAACGAAAAACATATCGCCCGTCTGAAATTAATGCTCAGCAATGAACCCGGAGCGCTTGCCAACGTAGCGAATATTGTTGCCAAAGCCGAGGCTAATATTATGAACTTGAATATTACGTATCGCACACTAAGTTATTTTGAAATATTGCTTGATATTGAAGTTAAAAATGTTGAGCAGCTTAATAATCTTATTTTGTCGTTGCGCGCGGAAAAACTCATAAGTTACGTAGCTCGCGCCACACAATAACGGAGCGGATATTGGAAAATATAAAAAAATATTTAAGCAAATATAACAAAAAAATTTTGGTGCGTTTAAAACAATTAAAAGGAACGCCATATTCGGTTGCGGCCGGATTTGCTTGCGGAGTAGCGATTTCTTTCACTCCGTTCATCGGATTTCATCTTATTTTAGCCGCAATTACCGCGTGGTTTATCCGCGGTAATATTGTTTCTTCGGCTCTCGGTACGTTGATTGGTAACCCGTGGACATTTCCGTTTATATGGATTGCCGTTCTTTCAACCGGCAATTTCTTATTGGGTAACGGTAATATGGATAATGTTAACTTTCTTAAAATTTTTGAAAAATCAGGCGAAGCTGTAATGACCTTGAATTTCAAAAATTTCGGACACGATGTATGGCCTATTATTTACCCGATGATGGTAGGTTGTATCCCTTATTATATTGTTTCGTGGTTTGTATCGTATAAATTGATTAAATCGGCAATGGACAAACTGGAACAACGACGTTTGAAAAGACAGACTTTGAAAGGTAATAAAATATGATAATCGGATTGGGATGTGATATCGTTAACATTGAACGCCTGTTGAAATCGGCAGAATTTTTACAGAATTTTAAGGATAAAATACTGGGCGAAAATGAACTTGCCGAATTAAAACGTCAAATTATCGGTGATGATAAAAAATTAGCGTGTATCTTGGCAAAGAGATATGCTGCGAAAGAAGCATTTACTAAAGCTTTAGGATGCGGATTCCGTGACGGAATATATTTAAAAAATATTGAAACTTTGCACGATGAATTAGGTAAACCGTATTTGAAAATCGGCAGCGAAGCACAGAAAAAACTCAGCAAATTATCATCAACGGCAAAACTTCATATTTCCCTGAGCGACGACTACCCGTACGCTCAGGCAATCGTCATTATTGAAGAATAAAAATAATCATTGTTAAAATATTAAAAATAGCATAATATAAGGCATAAATACCAAAAATCATTTATCATATAAAATATAAGGAGAAATATTCAATGTCAGAATTAGCTCAACTGACCGGCGGATTATGTTTTTTTCTTGGAGCAATAATAGGATGTATGATTGTAAATTTTCTTGTTAAAAAATTATACAAAGGAGATTTATCGTATTGCATTTCTTTCGTAATTATTTGCTTAATTTGCGGATTTTCTATGGGAAACGGAGATTACTTATACGGGGTATCACAGGGAATCCTAAGCTACATTCTCCCGATAATTGCCTTATATTTTATTGATAAACAGAGAGAAAAATTGGCCCAAAAGAAGAAATAGTAATTTGCACAGCCCCGCATAAAAGCCTTTTTAGTGTGTCAGATGCGCCGCAATTTTTCGACGACGTACCGTAAAAATTCATTTGGTGTGTATAAATACGCCGTACATTTTTTTCGCCGTGTACAAAGTAGTACACAAGAAAAAGCACAACCGGTACGACATCTCGTAAAAACTCGGA
>JAFUSH010000087.1 GCA_017471705.1 Alphaproteobacteria bacterium
AGAACTTCTTCACTTAAAAGCTCCATTCTCGCGTCCTACGCTCATCTGTGCTGACCAACCTCGCGGTCGGTAACGCGTTTTATATTGCATACTTTTTTTATTGTCAACACCTTTTTGCAATTTTTTTTTATTTTTTTATCAACCTCAAACAACCTATTGTTTTTACGTAAAATATAATATTATATATATCGGTGCAAAATTTTTCACTACTCTATATATATTTATAAGCTTCGCATTTCAATTCTAAGCTAAATTTCACTAACCTATTGAATTTTCGCGATACATAATATAAATAGCAGCGATTCGTATTTTTTAAAGCGATTCGTAATCCTACGGCTTAAAATTCGGAATATTTTTTTACTTGATAAATTTGATTTGTTAAGTATTATATAGAGTGTTGTTTAACTTTTCAGGAGGTATATATATAATATATGAGTGACGCACAAAATACAGCAGATGAAATTATGATTAACGAAAATATAAAAGCCAAGCAAGTTCGTCTGATTGATGCCGACAATGAAAATCGCGGTATTGTTTCCATAAAAGAAGCCTTGGCTATTGCCGAAGAATACGGATTGGATTTAATAGAAATTTCACCGCAGGCAAATCCGCCGGTTTGTAAAGTTCTGGATTACGGTAAATTCCGCTATGAACAGCAAAAAAAGAAAAATGAAGCCAAGAAGAATCAAAAAGTAGTTGAAATTAAAGAATTAAAATTGCGTCCGGTAATTGAAACTCACGATTATGAAGTTAAAATGAAACAAGCCAAAAAGTTTTTGGAACAGGGCAATAAAGTTAAATTTACTATGAGATTTAAAGGGCGTGAGCTAAGTGCCAATGATATGGGTAAGCAAATTATGACGCAAATTGTAGAAGATTTGGATTCCTGCGCCAAAGTTGATTCGGAGATGAAACTTGAAGGTCGTCAAATGATGATGATATTATCACCTTTAAAATAAGCGAATCGCTTTTTAATTTGTCAGCGCCGTAAATTGCGGCGCTTTTTTTACTTGCAATTCAATACAGTTTATTTATTATAACAAATGCAGGCGAGAGGTCGTCTGCGGAGTATCAAAGCTCCTTCCAGTAGAATATCTCCTCAAACGGGGAGCCGGTGGAATATGTTGAATACACCGGACTGACTATTGGCAGCTTTGAACTCCCCACCTTGAAGGAAAATCAAGGTGGTTTTTGTTTTCATTTAACAAAATCAGGGAGTTTATGACAATGTCAAAAGTAGAATATTTTGTAGACAAGCAATCAATGCAGGAAATAGGGTTTCTGCTGTGGAAAACGCGGCGAGATAAACATTTTTATTTGGAACACGTGGCAAAGGAAACCGGTATCCCGACAAAGGTGATAGAGGGAATCGAGCTGGGAAAATATCTCAAATACGGAACCGTTCGGCGATTGTTGAACTTTTACGGCAAAGAAATGAAGATTGTTTTCGAGTAAAAAAGCAGAGCGTCAGCGAATCGCCGACGCTCTGTTTTTTTGCTAGAACACGAAGGTTTCCATCAGCTCCGGAGAGAACCTCGCAGTAAAATACTCGACGTCGAGCTCACTTCTGTTCAGACGAACAGTTTCGTGAACATCGCCCAACGTATCAAACTGCACATACTTTCCGTCCAGCCTTTTCTTGGCAGGATAAGTCACGCGCTTAACCGGCAGAAGCAGTTCGCACTGAACGAACCTTCTTTTCATCACATCCAGTACCTTAGGGGTTCCGTCGAGCAGAAGCCCTAAGCGACAAGATTTGGCGCCGTCCTTGTCTGTTTCCACGATGACAGCCCAAACGAGTCGATACCTGTTCGGAATTCCGAAGAATCCGCGCAAAAACTTTTTGTTTACCATACTAATAATAGCATCAATATACTTAAGTGTCTTTATCTATATCATCATTTATTTTATATGTCAATATTTTTTGTCAAAATTTATTATTGGACATTGTTGACAAAATAAAATATCGTGCTATAATTTACGTAAGTTTAACGGAGATTGCAAGTATGGCAGATATCAAGAATAACTTTGTAGTTTCAGATATGCGCGATTATGCATTAATCACGCTGATGAAGACCATTCGCCGGATGGAGTTGTTAGATGAAAAGCGCAACAATGAGGCAGAAATTGCCAAAATCAGACGCTACATCGGTATGTTCGTTCATAAAGCACTGAACGGCGATGTTGACTCTCAGAGAGCCGATACTTTATTTGATAAATTTCCGGAAATACTGGAAATTTACGAAGAAAAAGATGATACAAAAGCCGCGGCATTAACCAAAGAGCTGATGCAAAAATGGAAGAAAGCTTTGCTTAATCAGATTCCCGAATATAAGAAAATCTCGGAAAATGATTGCGAGACCGTTATATTGAATGCCGAAAAGGTTTATGACGAAGTTTTTAAGCCTTATATTGAAACACATAATAAATCTCGCCGCAATAAAGATAATCAAATTGTTAAAACAAATTTAAAACGGAACAGAGATTCCAAAAATAAAAACGGAACAGTAGAATATCTCAAACGAGAGGTATTCTATGGAAAAGAACGAGTTAAAGAAGTACAAAAATATCATAAAACAAGGTTTAAGTATCA
>JAFUSH010000006.1 GCA_017471705.1 Alphaproteobacteria bacterium
GCAGTTGATGTAGAGGCTGTCGGAATGTTAGTCGTATATGGCAAAAGATAATCGCCATTACGATTTTTTAGTTTCACGTTTCTGTTAGTCACTGTATTAGTCCTTTAGTCTCGTTAGTCAAAAAGTTCGTTATTAGCTCATCTCTTCATAAGTGATGATTTCTGCCTTGGTCGCATAGGTAGTCGTAATAGTGTTGCCGGAAGCATCGGCCGTGGCCTTTGCCGCTGTTCCGTTAGCTGCCAATGCGCCGACATCCGAGTAAGTCAAGCTGATATCGGCACTTAAGGCCTTATTATTGACCTTGCGTGTTGTAGGAACATAGCCTGCTAAGTCAACTTTTCCGGTTTCCATAGCCGCAATTTTATAATAGCCAACCTGAACAGCACCGGCTTCCAAAGCTGAAATAAGAGCATCATCGGTTGTGTAGCTGTAGCTTGTAGTTGTGCTTTCAACCGAATAAACCCATAAATCCGGCACTTCTTTTGCCTGAATAAAGATATTATCGCCGACTTTATAGTCCGTGTTTGCCGCGGCATTTAAGGCTGTTACCAGAGCCGAATAAGATTCAAACGAAACCGCTCTGGCACGTCCCTCGGCAATGCTTTTGGCTGTATTAGCCGTTGTTTCCACCGCCGTCAGCTCAGTTTTTGTAGCATAAGTCGTTGTAATCGTGTTGCCGCTTGCATCAGCCGTTGCCTTAGCCGCTGTGCCGGTTTTATCGAGTTTGTTATCCAAAGCGGTTTTTGCACCACCGGAAGTCAACGCTTTCGTTGAGTTTGCGGTAGGTGTGTCTTCCGTTTGCACCAAACCTTTGACCGAACTTGATGCATCCGGCACATTCGTGGTATACGGCTCTAAATAATCGCCGTTTGCGTTTTTCAGTTTAATACGTTTTGTAGCCATTTATTTTCTCCTAAATTGAGTGTTAATCCATTTCTTCGTAAAAAATTACATCAGCAATCTTGGCATAAGTACTGCTGATATTGTTTCCCTCGGCATCTGCTTGAACTTGCTCCGCAACTTCATCCAATGCTTTGGCGACCGCGCCGGAAGTAATTAAATTGTTACTACCGGCAACCGGCGTTGCATCAATGACGATGCGTGATGCCGGAATCTTGCTTTTATCCACTTCAGCCATTTTGCACCTCACATATACTCATAGAGAACTGCATCTAAGTCAGAACCCATTGACTGAAAGTCGTTCAAATATTTGACACACCACCGCTCGTTGGCTGAGAGTGGATACTGTAACTTCACAACCTGTCCTCCATTAGCCAAACTGTATGTATCAGGCATCAGAGCCAGATTTTCGACGCTGACGAGCAATACTTGGTCGAGGCTGACTAATGTTTCCGGAAGCGGCAAATCGGTCTGATTTTCCGTTGCCATTCCGGTAACAGTAGTCGGAAAGCAACCCTTTGTCTTTTCTTCCGCCAACTCAACCCATTCACGAGCAGAGTGTTTGCCACCTAAGGCCTTAACTTCCGCATCTGTGCCGTTTGCCCATGCTTTGGCCTCTGCCGCGTATTGTTGTGCGGCAGTTTCTGATACGGCGGCTCGACTGGCGGCGGTTGTGCTTTTTGTTGCTTGCGTGGTTGCTGTCTGCGCAGCATTTTGAGCTTGCGTTACTAAGCCGTTTGTGCCTGCTTCAATCGTATTTGTGATGTCTTGAATGGCTTTTGCCACGCTTGGCACATTACCATTGTCGGTATGAACTACTGTGTTGGCATCGCCATTGGCGATATCATGCAGAATCAGAACTTCATTATTCATCGACACGCGGGCATCGTTAATAACTTTAGCCGCGCTTGGTACTGTGCCGTTTTCGGTTTGTACAACCGTTGTCGAAGTGCCGTTGGCGATGGAGTGTAAGATTTGTTGGTCTTTTCCAATCAGCACACGCATATCTTCAAGCACCTTAGCCACACTTGGCACTTTACCACCCTCGGTTGTCACCGTGGTAGTTTTAGAGCCGTGAACAACGGTGTGTAACAAACCGGTATCAACCTCGGCTTTATTGACCGCGGCATCTAATCTTTCTTGCATATTTGCCATAGAAAATTCCTTAAGTTTTTTAATTAAGTTTTTGCGGACAAGATTTGTGAACGAGAATGTGAAGCTTATCAACCGAGAATTCCAACTTCTGGAAGTCGGAATCCATAATGATAAGCATAGCATCTTCCGTAATTGTCGGGCGGTCGCGGATTTCAAGCTCGGTTGTGATCTGCCATAACCGACCGGCGATAATGCTTGCCTCAAACTGTTGCGTAAACCGCGCTTCCTGCTCAGTTAATCCAATGCCGCCTAAAAGCGTGATGACGAACCATTCCGCACCTTCTTTGGCATAGTATTTGTACCAAGCCTCAAATAAGCAGAATTGTTCTGGCGACATTATCCATTTAACTGCAATTTTACTCGGTGTTTGCGTATAACGCCGCCGTTGCCGTGCGGGACCGGCTTCCATATCGGTACGGATAATCGCCTCATCCGGCCGTATGGAATAGCCCTCAACAGTCGGATAAGGCAGACGTTTAGGAAAGGTTATTGTTGTCATCTGTAACTCCCATAAGCCGGATTAAGTCCGTAACGTTGCTCTAAAAGCGGCGAAAGACCTTCGCCTTTAGAGATGTTTTTGCCGATTGCACCCTCGATTTTTTCAATTACCACATCCAAGCTGAAATCACCGTTGCCGAGATTGGTCTTGCTGACAGAGGTTTTAACTTCCGAGGCGGCATTATTGACAACATTAACGTTGACATTTACTTCCGTACCGCCGCCATCGCCGAGAGCTTTCATCTGTTCTTTGGTAAAAACACCTTCGCCACGTTTGGCGATAATTGGCACTTCATCGCCGACAATACCGCCTTTATGGAACTTTGGCACACCGCTGAACACCGCCGGACTGGCATAGGTTGTTTTCAGATTATCCGCGCCAACAATACCACCGGTATGCGCTGTTCCGAAACCCATATATGCGGAAAGGCTTGCCACAAGCGGTTGAGTAATTGACTGCCGAATTGCCAGTTTTGCAAAATCCTGAATAATAGCATTAACCAAGTCCGAAATGTTTGCTTTGCCGGTCGTAACAAATGAAACAAGCGCGTTTTCCATATTATTAAAGGCATTTCTGGCGGCACTCTCGGCAAGCGTGGCAAAGTCGTCAACTTCTTTTTTCAAACCGATAAATCCGCGTTTGAAGCCATCTTCCATTTTTTTAGAAGTATTTAAGGCAACTTCATCAGCTTTTTTAACCATACCGGCATAAACTTGGTCAATTTGCTTTTTATAGTCCTCATAACCTTTTGCGCTTTTATTGAGGTTTTTGAGTGCATTCTCTCGCCATTGCTCAGCCTTAGCCATTGCTTGCTCGTATGGCGATTTAAGTTCCAACAGTTTATTTTTAATGTCCTCAATATTGCGTTTATAGGCATTATCCGCCGATTTATCCGTTGTTTTCGGCACAATGCTCGGTGTTGGTGTCGGTGTTGTCGATTTGGTAGCTTCTTTCGGTCGTAATTCCGGATTTTCAAGATATTTAAGCTCTTGCTGAGCATTATAAGCATCTTGATCGGCGGCTTTCAACAAAAGGAGCTTATCCTGAATTTCCTTTGCTTGCGGCTGAAAATCCGGATACTCTGCCGCCACCGCCCAAATCTCTTTTTCATATTGTTCAAGACTGATTTTAGATTGCCGAAGCGTTTCCGCCCATTCTTGAGCGTAAATCTCATAATCCTGAAGCAGAGCTTTCGGCGAGTGCCTAACACGAAACGATAAACCGCCGGTGTTTTTTATTTCAGCGGTTAAGTCCTTAATGTTTTGTTTGGCTGTTTTGAGTTTTAAGCCCCATTCCGCCAGCGACATATCTTTTTGCTGTTCCGCCGAGAACTTCGCCGCTTCCTCGGTGGTGGCTTTGAGTTCATCTTGCAGTTTTTTAAGCGTTTCCGCGTGGTCGTGTGCCGCACGTTTAGCCACATCATGGCTATCTACCAACTTATAAAGAGCCATACAAGCTAAAACCGCAAGTCCAGCGGGGCCGCCAATAAGTGCAAGCGCACCGCGTAGAACACCAGCCGCCGTTGCCAGTACGCCCATTTGCACCGCCGCCAACTTTGACACATTACTCATCATAGCAATGCCGGCCACAGCCGATTTTGCCTGCAACGACATTCCGGCAAGTGAGGCTTGCACATAACCGATGCCGGCGCGAAGTAAGGTTAAACCGCCCAAAATTGCCTTTGAACCGAGCCGAACCGTCAACAATTCTATAGCTACATCTGCGTGTTTGGCTAAGAAAAAGAACGCGTTTGCCGCCAGATTTACCGCCATTGTCAGTCCTTTACCGATAGATGTGGCGGCATCTTCTGCACCGTCAACCATATCATTAAACTGCTTTAATGCATCCTTAATGGCGGTTGTTAATCCAGCTTCACCGATATTTCGGGCAAGTTTACCGAAAGCGTCCTCGATGTTACTCATCACACCGCCCATCGTATCCATTTGCTCTTTCATAGCTCCGGCAAATTGGACATTACCGAGCGAGCGCAGATAAGCCTCAATCGCTTTAGCGTTTTTTTCTATGGTGGTTGTTATGCCCTGAAAAGTAAAGTTAACCTTATCCTTTTCAGTAGTCGCCATGATACCGAAAGAACGGAGCGAGCGGAAGTTGAACATCACGGCATTTGACAAGGCTTCCGTAAAGTCCATAATGCCGCGCCCGAAAGCCGAAGCGGTGTTACCGTATGAAGTCAACGCTTCCATACTCGGTTCTAAGCCGAGAGCTTTTAGACGGATAAATGCCTCAACGATTTCCTCTAGCTGATACGGTGTGTCCAGCGCAAACTTTTCAATAATCGCAAACGCTTCCTTTGCGCCTTGTGCCGAGCCGGTTACGGTTTTTAATGAGCCGGATAAGCTCTCAAACTCTTTATTTATGCTGACAATACCTTTGAAAGTCCGCATTAAACCGCTTGTGCCGAGGTAAGCACCAAACAATCCGGCGGTTTGTTTCAATATACCGTTAAAGGTCTTGGCCGTATCGCTTAAGGCAAGCAGATTGTCGTTAGCCGGTTGGATAACCTGCGTAATTTGCCGGAAAGCCTTTTGACCGTCTGCACCGAGTGTCTTAAACTCTTGGTGCACCTTGTCGCCGCCCACTGCCTCAAGTCGTATACTTAATTTTTTTGCTGTTGCTGTCATTCTTTTTCCATAAACAAAACCACCCCGCAAACGCGAGGTGTAAACGTAATTTTGATGTTTTATAAGTTATTTTTTGATAACTTCCCAGTATCCGCCTTTATCTGGTCCTATGTGACGTATTTTACCCGCATTTTTTAGTAGCATTAATCTTCGTTGAGCAGTTCTTGGAGAAATATCGGTAAGTATGGCATAATCTTTCGCTGATTTGATATCCTTACTTTTAATTTTTTGTAATATCCAATCCTCATTTTCTACGACATTTTCTACGACATTTTCTACGACATTTTCTACGACAGGACGGTTAAACGGAAATGCCACCGTAATATAATTTTGCGAAAACTCAAAAACGCTTCTCGGATATTTTTCTAAAATACGGTGCACGCCAGAACCCATTTCTTCAACATAACCCAAATCCTTAAATATGCGCATCAGCTCTCTATTTTTCGGATTAGACCGTCCTCTGAAGAATTCCTCTTCCGTGCCGAAATATCCCAAACCACCGTTTGATGTGATTTCCAACCGGTCAGGATACATTTCAAAAACAGGCGGATTGCCATACGAGTAATCATTATGAACAATTGCGTTAATAACGGCTTCACGCAAAGCTCGTTCATCTATCATTGGTGTATCGATACGTTGTCCACCAGTTATTTGCGTAAAGTTTTTATTTTCTACATTCAGCTTTTCAAGAATAGATTCTGTCGCCTTAATAATGGAATTGTATCCGTATTCTTTAGTTTCAATCAATTCACATTTATTAAGCGAAGCATATTTTCCGAATTTAATGGAAACAGAATTTTCATCAGCGCATAAAAATGCCACATAATTAAATTTTCCATCTTCCGTCAATAAATCCAGATTATAGGCAAATTGGTCATTTATTGTATAACCTTTGGCGCGATAATAGATTTCCAATTGTCCGAAAGATAATTTCTGCCGCGGAGAAACAATTCGAGCAAGAGATTTTCTTACCCTTGTGGCATATAATTCCTCTATCATGCGTTCCGGCATCGCTTGAACAGCACTGCCAATACGCATAAAACAACCATTTTCAGACATTCCTTTGCTTTTTATGTAGTAAGGCTTGTCTGAACCGGAGGCAACGATAATTTTAATAATCTGTTTATCATCAACAGATAGACACTTAATATCGTAAAGACCAAGTGCAGATGGAGCAATTTTATCCTTTATCCGGTCTTTAATGTTGAGTTGCAATGCATCACAATCTTCAACACCAACAATGCCGCCGTCATTGCTAACTCCAATATAAATTTCGCCACCTTCTTTGTTATTTAAGAAAGCTACAATTTCACGCTCTAAATTATCAGTCAGGCGTTCTTTATATTCAATTCTATCACTTTCAGGTGGTAACATAGCGACTCCGTTGGTTATTTTGAAAAAATCTTATCTCAAAAATTTTTAATAAACAGCTAATTTTTGCGTTTTTACTCCTTATTTTCGCTCAGAGCCGATTTCATTGCCTGAATTCCAATCGGTAACAGCTCCGACATAATATCCATATCAAACCCAAGATTATGTGCAATATCCAGCGCAAGAGAAAGGTTCGGCTCGGAGAGTTTCAACAAAACTTCCCAAGCCTGATAACCCTCAACGGTTTCGGGTGTTGTTTCGGTATAACGGCATTTATGGAATGGACATAGCGGGTTTAACTCTGTGCATCCGGCACAGTAACTTCGCCCGTCACCGAAGTGCCACTTGGCTCGGGCGTATAGTCGTTTTTTTCCGCATCCAACAGCTCTCGTAAGCCACAATACTGATTGCGGAAGTTCTCGGCAACCACCCAAAAATTCGAGAAAAGCTCGTCAATTTTGGCTTCTGTTAGCGGTGCGATTGCATCACTGTCCGCCTCTTGAATGCCTTGCCATTCCAAAATACCGGCGATACCAAGGCCAACAAGCAAGAATTTATCCGCCAGAGCCTCGCGTTTAACCGGATTTTCGATGTCTTTATCCACCGCCAATCCGGCATCTTTGTTGGCTTTATACTCTTTGGCTAAATCCGCCAGTTTTGCATTCATGTATGCTTTGGCTTCATAAAATACCGCCGATGTACATGGTTTAACCTTAACTTTAACGTCATAGCCAAGCTCTAGCCAATACGGTTCTTTGTTTATCTTCAGCTTTAACATTAATAACTCTCCACATCATTTACTAACATAACAGTCATCATTTTGCCGAGTTCCTCGCTTTTTGCACCTTGGAAGTCGTATGAACACTCAATACCGCCTGGTCCGTCAATTGAACGTTTCGGCTTCGGCAAATAAACTTCGTGGCATTCAATAACGAGTTTCATAGTGTCGGTTAGCTGATAGCCAAGCTCTATATCAACCGGTGTGCCTTCACGTGCCTTATCAAGCAAAATATTATCGCCATAGCGGGCGGAAATACTCCCAGTTAAGCTTGCCACACCCAAATCAATCGCTTCCACCAAGCCGTCGTTACGAATGGTTTCAATTTTTTCCAAGTTATTGGAGTAAGTCGCACTTGCCGCCGTGATGTTGGCCAAGAATTCGCCACCGCTCTTAATGTAGCCTTGGAACTGCGACACACGGGTGTATTTGTAAACCGCCGGTTCGGCGGCAATAGCCTCTGTTGAGCCTTTTTCGCATTGAGCGAGGAGGTTTAAGGTCACTTGCGCTTCACCGGAACGTTGGAAGTTAAAGGCGATGCTATTGGCTCTGACACCCAAAAAGCGGATAAACTGCGGCACCTCCGGCAATCCGACTTCAAGCGAATAGCTCGGAATGGAAATTTTGCCGCTCTCAAAGGCGTGTGTATAAACACCGTCAGCCTCGGTTGTGGTTGGACTGCCGAAAATAGCCTTCAACCAAACGCCAATATTACGGACATCCACCGGAACAGCCATGTCACCGTCCACGTTAATCACATCTTGGAACGGCTGTGTCGGATCACGTCCCAAACCCAAGACATTTGAGGACAAAAGGTTCTGCTCGCTATCAAGCGATGACGAAATAAACGGTATTTTACGATATCCAGTATTCGGCATCACGCCGTATTCGCTTTCTTCAGCGATAAGTAATCGGGCATTCCACCCGTAAGCTCGTGACATATAAAATCTCCTTTATATTGAATTTTTCTAAGTTAAATTTGAATCTGAAACATATTCCAAAACAATAGGAACTATTGCTCCTTTGATGGTTAAGCCACCCTCAACAGGCTGTTCGATAAACTCCGGCGGATCGGCGTGCATATAATCAATTAAACCGGATAATGTGACATCAACTTTCAGAATTAAGCCGATTGCCTCCAAAATGCGGTCAAGTTTGGTATCGTTGTCGGAATCCTCAACTTGTTGAATAAGCACTTCAATCTCTGCTTTGTGATGAAAGACATAGCATGCCGGAGACAATAAAATTTCCGGTTCGCCGATATCACCGTCACGAAGCACCACAAGACCGTTGTCGGGGATTTTGACTGGTAACACAGCATTACGCTCAACTTTCACATCCGGTAGAGCTGACAGCCGTGCAAATAAAGCATTTAAAACTTGTTCTCGTTTACTCATCTTTCCAGTTCTCCATAATCAGTGCAGGAACTTGTGCTTTCCATCGCTCGCTTTCGGTTTCAAAGTTAATCTGCTTCGGCATTTTTACTTGTGGCACAAGAATAAAGGCGATAATCGTCTTTTTTCTTTGCTCATGCACCAAAAACGATGTGCCGTTGGCTCGATAAACAAACCGCAAACGCACGCCCTTGGACTTTTCATAAAGTGCCGGTGTCATCCGCTTGTTAAACACACGCTTTTTAATGGCCAAAGTCGGAATGGCAAGCCAAAAGCCGTTTTGCGAGCGTATCACTGAGGCATATTCAAAACCCTCAAGGATTTTTTGCGCCTTAGTGTAAACAACACCGGCTGCCGAGATGCTGTTCTTGGCTTTCGGATAAATATCGCCACGCCAAGTATTGGCCAAACGTGAGCCAAGTTTTGCTGATTTGACTTGCGTCCGGAGCGATATTTTTAAACCGTTGGTGGCGGTTTTAATACCGACAGTCACAGCTTTGGCGGCATTTTGGTACTCCTTATCAAGAAGTTCATCGAGTTTACCTTCTAAAGCCGCTTTTAAGTGCATAAGTCGCAACTCCAAATCAGTTTGTGAATATCCTTGACCGGTTCTGAATGCACCGTAAACGTTTCGTCATCGGTATCAATCTTGTCGCCGATTTTGAGTTCAGGCGCGTCAGATATCCGTATCCGCGCCCGATGAGACGGGGAATGGGTGTTTACAAAGCCCACGCCCACAATCTCATCAGGTTCGGTCAGAATAATCCGAATAGCCTTATTTTTGTACGTCGCCGGTTTGCCCATCTGGTTGAACAGGCTGTCCACCGCCATTTTCATCGGATTTATCGCCATCTTCTTCGGTCTCCGTGTTTGTCGGCGGTGTGTTTTTCTTTAAGCTCTCGGCATAGCCAAGCGAAATGAGGCGTTTTGCCTCGCTTTCGCTGACATCGCAAACGCTTTTCGGTGCGATTTGCTTACCTTTGCTTACCACCAACGTGATTAATGCTCTTACTTTTGCCATTTGTGCCTCCGTTAGCCGATGTTAACAAACATGGAAGCGTTCGGGCGGTACGGAACGACGAGCGGTGCGGACTGCAACAACAACCAACGAACCGACGGATCTTCCTCAACCCATGACTTCGTGAAGTAGCGATGAGCCGTCCAGTTGGCTTTTTCGTCGTGGATTGCGCCATAACAACGCGTTCCCTCCAAGCCGTCACGAGAACCCAAAATAACGGTCTTTTCCGGCAAGAGCTTGCAGGTTGTGCCGTTATCATCGATGTAGGTATCGTTATAAACCCAAATTGCAAAGTCACCGATAGAACCGGCATAGCGTGCTTTTTCGCTTTCGCTGATGATGTGCGGATCGATGTTGATGGTGTTGTTGGTGCCGCGGCGAATGTCCAAATACTTCTGAACAATCGGATTTGAGCGGAAGATTTTCCAAGCTTGCGGGTCCATTACCACGGTTTTGGCGACCACACCGGACTTGTCTTGAACGGTAATTGCCCAATCTTCCAGGTCATCAACCGGATTAACATTGGAATTATCCCATGTTGCCGAACCGGTCAAAGCCTTGGTTAATTCTTCATCACGTCCGAAATCAACGGTTTGCGCCGGATATCCGTCACCGGAAACGATAACCTTGCCGGTGCGCAAAATTTCCGCCGCCATAACTTCTTCACGGCGTGTCAGATTTTCGAGTTGGTCGTTCAAATGCGTGGCTAACGCTCGTTCATAGCGTTGGTTGTTTGATAAACTGCCGCCGATGGTCTCTCCGGCCAAACGTTTGAACGGAATGTTGGCATCAAAGCGGCGTTTATCCTTAACATAAGCCGGTTTGAACGATTTGGTTTGATAACCGCCGCCATCAACAACCTTGCCAGGCAGTAACGGCGATACAAACGGCGAAATGCGCGGTTTGCTGTCGGTAATATCAAAGAAGATTTCCTCTTTTTCGGAGGTCTGAACGTTCGGAAAGAACGTATCAAGCAAAAAAGAAGGCGGAGTATGTAACCGCTCCACCACTTTAGAAAGGACTTGAGTTGAAAAAATATCCATTTATATGCTCCTTAGTATGGTTGGTTTTCTTTTACAAAAATGCTTTTGGCACGGAGTTTGGCGATAAGCGTGTCAATCTCCGCGTTGGCTTTAAGCGCGGCTTTGTTAAATTCGCCGGTCAAATACACCACCGCTTCCTTGTCTTCGTCAGAGGCATCAACGGTTTCCGCCAAAATCGCTTCCGGTGCTGTGGTGCAAATAGTGTATTTACCACTTCCGGTAAGGCCTAACACTGTACCGCGTTCATATTTACCGCCGGTAATCGGCACTAACATTGAAACGCGCGGAAACTCACCGGCAAGCAGGTTGTCGGCTTTGGTTTCGCCCTGATCAGTAAATCCTTGTGCTACCATTTTATTCTCCTTTAGCTAAAGAGGCAATGCGGTCAGCCACAGCCTCAACGGTTTCTTCTTGTGCTTCCGCGGCCGGTTGAATGTCCGGATTTTTCAATTCGGCCATAGCCGCCTCAAAAGCGTTTGGTTTGGCATTTGGAATAGTATCCAAAATGGTTAGAATGTTGGCGGCCGATAAATCAGTCATCGCCAACAATGCGTGGGCTGTGGTTTCCTTGCCGCGGCTTGAATCGCTGGCAAAAACCGCCGCCATACGCTCGCGCTCGGCTTTTTTAACATCCTCCGCGCTTACTTGGTTTTGTTCATCATTCATGAATGTTTTCTCCATATTAAGGCTTGAAACTATGTCCTCAAAAGAGGATAAGCCGTCCGCCAAGCCGTTGCGAACAGCATATTGTCCGACTGAAACATCTCCGGCACCGAAGTCTTTGACGACATCCACCGCCGTAATGCCACGATTACGCGCCACTTTGGCGATGAATACCTCGGCGAGTTCGTCAACACGCGCCTGTATTTTGGCTCGTCCTTCATCGGTGTTGACGTCAGGCCGTTTATTCGGGCTTTGCGATGAAACAATCTCAATGGTTTTCTCGTCATCATCTTTTTCAAAAATCGAAACGACACCGATAGAACCCAAAATGGCGGTGTCGGATGCTAAAATCTTGTCACAGGCGGAGGCGATCCAATACGCACCCGAGCAACACGAGCCGGATGCATAGGCAATTATCGGTTTTGAACCTCTGGCTTTGAAAATCATGTCGGAGATTTCCGAGCATCCGTTTACTTCTCCGCCTGGACTATCTATATCAAGTAAAATTGCTTTTATTTCAGATTGTTGCAACGCTTTATTAAAGTCTTGCGCAAACAACTCATAAGAGGTTGCACCGCAAATTCTGGTCATTAAATTCGCGTATCGGAACAATGGACCAGACACCTTAATAACCGCAACGCCGTCTCGAACTGAAACGGCGTTGGTATTGCGCATCTCACGTCCCATTTCTTTAGCGATCGCTTCAGGACTCTTCCTCGTTTCGCTCGCTATTTCGGTCATGGTTTGCAACATTTCGGGTGTTATTGCCCATATCGTCTGATTTAAGTATTTCATTTGTTAATCCTAACTCTTCAATTTTGTTTTTCTCACGAAGCCTTTGCTCTAAGACTTCCTCCCAATCCAAGCCCTGTGAGGCGCATTCTTCCTCCAAGGTTGAAAGACCGATTTCCATGCGGAGTTGACAAGCTTGCGCTTCCTTTACCGGATCAACCCAACCGCGGCCTGGTCCGATCCATTTGCATCGCGTGTAAGCGTAGCGGTTTTGGTAAAAGTCCGGCGCATCCACTAAGCCTTTGTTGACCGCTTCCTCCAAGAACAACTCGTAAACCGGCGTTGCCCAAGTGTTGGCAAGCCAAGCGCGTCGGCCATTAAAAAACCGCCAGGCTTCAAGCAAGGCGGCGCGGGCTGAGGAATAATTGGTCTTTGAAAAGTCCTTTAACAGCAACTCGTATGGGATATTTAAGCCCGTTCCGATGTGCCTTAAGACGTTTTCAATAAAGCTTCCATAGGCGGAATTCGGTCGGCTCGGTGTAAACGGCGCGATTTTATCGCCTGGGAATATCGGAATAATCGAGCCGCCCTCGAGTTTGACTTTCCAATCCTTTTTAGCGTTCAAATAATCGTTGCTGTCGCCGCCGAACAGTTCGTTCAAGCTCTCGGCATCCATCGGTGTTTCAATAAACGCCGCAATCATCGCGTTAACAATCGCCGCCTGAAGTTCGGAACGTTCGTAATGGTCAAGCATTTTGAACATCGGCATAATGCTCGTTAAAATCGGCTTTCCCTTGGTCTGTCCGATGCGCTCGACATCGTGAACGTGCAAAACACGCCGTCTGCCGAAATCGGTATAAGCCGGAATGCGTTCCCATGTGTCGGTCGCACCGCCGATCCAGTAATCGCCAGGGTGGTTTTTGCGGATATGGTAAGCCACCGGTGCGCCGTATTTATCAATCTCCACACCACCGCGCATGGTCTTACTGTCCATCGCATTATTCGGATTTGAGAGGCGATCCGGCTCAACGAGCTGAATGCAAGTATTAAACTTCCGGTCTTTAAGCCACAGCGGCAAGGCCACCGCTTCGCCGTTTATCAGGCAAGACTTGAAAACAAGCGTGGTTAAACCATGGAAGTTAAGCGTGTTGGCGGCATCGCAAGCGGTTGTTTCCGCCCATGATCGCCATAAACTCTCAACTTTAGCTTGCCATTCTTCCTCCCAATCTTTCGTTTTGCCGAGGAGTTTGTAGTCAGGTTTAGCCGATAACCTGAAGCCGACACCGACGATGTTATCGTTTAAGGTCTGTATCGCACCTGCCGCCACACCGTGGTTACGCGCTAAATCACGCGACCGAGAGACGATGGTGGACAGCTCCGGCAACAAATCGTTATCCGCCGAACCTCTGGTCGGTTGCCAACTGGAAAGCTCTCGCGCCGATAATGATGCTGAACTATGTGCTGTATCTGTCATTAAAAACTAACCTTTATAATTTTGCGTTTCAAAACCGGAGAGCCTTCTGCTTCCGCCAATTGCGCCTTTAAGTCGGCAATATAGGCTTCCAAAGCCGTTCGGCTCGTTTGGTTATATGTTACCGCGCCGAAGTTACCAACGTTAACCGAAACTTCCTTTGCGCCGATAAGAAGCTTGTGATATGCTTCTTCCGCCTCGGCAAGCCGTGTTTTTATCGTTTCTTTATCTAAAGCCATGGATCATCCACCTTTGTTGGTTGCATTTGAATAAATCGTTGTTGTTTTTTGCGCTGTCTGGCCTCGTCAGGAGACGGAATTAAGGCTTCCAATTCTTGCCATCCGCGTTCACTCATTCGGTCAAGACCATAAATTGCGGCGGCGGCACGGGCATAAACGCGGCAGTCCAACGCTTCGTTGCGGCGTGTCGGATCTTTTTCCCACACCGGTTTCGGATAGCCGTTGGTTACGCGTACCACCTGACGTTCCGCCGTCAGTTGCTTAAAATATTCCTCAGCGTACTGCGGAAAGTGACATCTGCCGAACTGCGAGGCATCTTCGCCGGTGCGTTGCATCCTCAGCCACCGGTAGAGCTCGGTTTTAATCACCGGTCCCGAAACATTCCAAACTTTAAGGCCTTTTTTCTTAGTGTCGGCCTTAGACGTCGAAAGTATCATCGCCGTGTCGCGGCTTTGACCTTTTATCGCCACCACCGTGTGCGGTTGGCTTGCTCTCGCACCCGAACCGCCCCAGACGGCTTGACTGTAATCTTTCACAAAGCTGTAAACATCTTGCGTTGCATAACCGCTATCAACGCACATCACGCGAATAGGTAGTGTTATGCAGCTTTCGTGCGGATAATCCTTAAACAGGACGTTCTGAAGCTTCTTCCATACCTCCGGTTTGGCGGTGTCGCCGTCCAAAACGAAATATTCCACCGACCAGCTCTGTTTTTGCCGTCCCCATGCGACAACCTCGCACTCAATTCGGTCTTTTTGAATATCAACTCCGGCCGTCAGGAATAAGCCGCCGAACGGAATTGTGCCGACTTTGTAGTCCTCACGCTGTTCGTATAAGCGTTGCCATTCCGGCGCATCGCTTTCTTGCTCGTAGGTTTCGCCCAAAATAGTGTTTTGGAAACCTTGCATCAAAGTTGGGTTTTTCTTGGCTTTTTCGTAAATATCAACGCATTCTTTCCAAGAAAGCCACCCGACCGGCGAATAAAGCGAGGACAGATGGAAACCGGCACTTATGCCATCGCCAGGGGCAGACGGTTGCCAAAAGCCGTTTGCCAACATCTGCGTTTTGTAGTGTTCGGCAATCAGCGTGTGGCAATGCTCGCATTCGTACATCACCGCATCTTCGGTGGAGCGGATATTCTCCCACACCAGCCGTTGAAACTTATGACAATACGGACACGGCACAACATAATAACGTTGGTCGGTCATGCCGAATTCGCGCTCGATATTTGATAAGCCTTTAATCGTCGGCGTTGAGACCAAAAATATCTTCTTGCGCTTGCTAAACGTCGCCGTTCTGCGCTCGGCAAGCAAAATCGGATCACCTTCGCCATCGATGTCCGGAGGATAGCCGTCAATCTCGTCCATAAACAAATATCTCGCCGGCATGGAACGCAAACCCACCGCCGAGTTTGCACCGGTCATCACCAAAACACCGCCCTGAAAGTCTTTTGACAGGATGGTGTTGCCTTTATCTCTAGCTTTCGGCGAACTGACCACCGATTTTAACGCCGAGCATTCCTCAATCAGCGGATCAATACGTTGGCGCGAGTTACGCTTGGCCATATCCACCGTTGGCGACACCGCCATAATCGGACCAGGGGCTTTGTGCATTATATAACCAATCCAGTTGTTGCCGCACTCGGTGCCGCCAATTTGCGCGCCTTTCATAAACACAACCTTCTGAATCGGGCTTTTCGGCGACAGGCAATCCATAATTTCTTTCAAATAAGGCGTTCTGGCCGTTCGCCACCGCCCAGGCTCGGAAGCAGATTTACTCGACAACATCCGGTAAGCATCCGCCCATTCCGACACCGACATATAGCTGTCAGGTTCCGCGCCTTTATAAAATTGGTCGGCGATATAAATTGCCGCATCAAAGCTCTCTATCGATGATGTCGCGGCTTTCTGTGAGTAATTTTCTGATATATTCATCTAAAACTGTCACCATTTTATGCTCGTCAACGTCCATTTCCGCCGCAATCAGCGAACCGTAACGTGTCGGAAAGCTGATAAACAAATCCCGCAAGGAGCGACCGAGGTTGAACGCGTACTGTCCGGCTTTTTTGCGGTCGATGGTTTCGCCGGTTATCATCTTCAACTTGGCCTTGGCAAGCATCGCCCGATAATAAACATCGGCGGTTTTGGCTTGCTGAAAGGTTGAAAAGTTCTGTTTTGGCGTGCCGCCACCGCCGACCGGCATCGCTTCCGGCGGATTTTCAAATAACGGATCGGTCTTGTGCGACTTTGCCGGATCGGTATTCATAAACCATTCCTTGTTGGCGGCATCCACGTCTATTTTGCCATCATCTGTTTTGTGGATACGACCGGTCTTTACCGCCGTCTGCACAGCATTCAAGTGAACGCCACGCTGGCGGGCATATTCTCGCATTGATACCTTTTTTCCCATTTATTGCAACTTTCTTTCAAATTATTGCACTTTCTACTGGACTTCCTCCTTTTTCCAAGCATTGCTGTAATTGTAAATTAACATTAACAGTCACGAAAGGAACTCAAAATGACTACAAAAAAGAAAGACTCTAAGGCGAAGAGCAAAACAACGGCCAAAAAGCAAATTTTAACTCCGGTAGCGGAAGAACCGATTGTTATGACTAAAATCGTCGAACTGCCATGCGAGCCGCTTGATGAACCGGAGACAGAGCCGGTAGAGCAACCGAAACCGGTTGAACTTACCGGATCGGATAAGCTGACCTTTATGGTTCACTTACTCAGCCGACCGGAAGGCGCAACCCTTAAAGAGATGGCTGAAGCCCTCGGGTGGAAAGAGAACTCAGTGCGCGGCGCGATGTCACTTTACGCCAAAAATCACCCAGAATACACACATTCCTCCGAAAAGGTGGACGGTGTTAGAACTTACCGCTTAACCAAAAACGGCGATTAACACCACCGCCTGAACTAGCGTAGGCTTAAGGCTTACGCTTTTTCTTGTTCCTTTTTCAACGCTCCGAATATGTGAGCGATAACATCAACCGTCCACGCGTTCCCGATGCTTTTATACCGTTGTGTTTTACTAACGCAATCGGTGTAATTATCCGGCAAAGTCTGCAATCGTTCACACTCAACCGGAGTTAATTTACGCACATAGTAGTCGCCATCCGGCAAATCAATCTTGTAAAGTCCGGTTTTTGCACCGCCACCGCCGCCATTGGCATTTAAGCATACCGATTTGCCGCGCACCGAATAAATCCGGTTGGCTTGGGCATCTTTTCCTTTGCATCCGACCTGAAGAGGTTTACATATCGCGCTATCGGTCATAACTGACGTTAACGCATTGGCTTTTTCGTCCTTGCGCACTTCCAAATGCTTTTCTTTGCCGCGAGAACGGAATGCGCAGCCGATATATTGAAAAAACTGCGGCACCACCGCCGTTAGGCAGTTCGCTTTTTTATCCATTTTACGACCACGCCGTGTCTGGCTGTTTGGAAACGTATTATCAAAGCATTCTCCTTTATTTATTTCGGTATAGCCCTTTATGGTGTTTTCCTGAATTAGCAATGTTTTTTCTATATTTTCCGCAACCATCTGCCGTTGATGAAACAAATAATCATGCGGGAAATGCGCACCATTATAGTTTGCGGTAATGCAAACCGACTTTTCACTCCATGCGTGACCGGTTTCCAAAACATCCTTAAGGACGATGCCTTTGTCTTCCGGCTGTTCCACAGCCCAATTGCACCAATAAAGCCTTTTGCGCTGTTGTGCCGACACTAAGGCGGAGTTTATCAAAATTGGTTCAATCCCAAGCGTGTCGGTTATTATTTGCTTATTTTCCTTGCTCATTGAGGCGACATTTTCAAGCATAAAATATTTAGGCTTTATGGTTTTTACCGCCTCAACAAACTTCCAAAACAAGCCGGATTTTTCGCCCTCCAAGCCTTGTCGGTTCTTTTTGGCGATAGAGAGGTCTTGGCATGGACTTCCGCCGATAATAAGGTCTATTTTGCCGATAAACCGCGAAAAATCAATCTCGCGAATGTCTCCTAAGCGAATTATGTCGGGGTAGTTTTTCTCCGACACTTTAATCGCGTATTTATCGATTTCACTTGCATAATAGACCTCGACCGGAATTTCTGCACGTTCCAATGCCAGCCGTCCGCACGAGATGCCGTCAAATAAACTTAATACTCTCAAATTTTGTTTTTCCCAATAAAAAAGGAGCATCTCTGCCCCTGAAAAGTTATGTGTTATAAGCGTACAATATACCGCACGATTTTATAAAACGCCGGAAAGCGCATTATTTCGCCAATTGTGCGGCTGATTTCGGATATAGATAAACGGGGCAGTTACGCCCCGTTTACTTGCGCCGTTGGTGGAGAACCAGAAAAGGAAGTGTGGTAGCCAAGCACTCCGACAACGGCTGAAAGTCCCGCCTTTTTGGGACTCTGTGGCTCGCTGGCGGGGCTTTGCGGCCCCGCCGTGGTTTAGGTTAATCTCTGCGCCATATCGGCAACAAATCGCCGCTTTCGAGGTCTGAGGTGTAACCTGCCAGATCTTTAATCTCGTCTGCCGAGCATAACCGCACGCCGCCGACCACTTGTAAGCAAATTCCGTATTTTTTGCAGAGCTTGGTTAACTCTTCGCTAAATCCCTCGTAAGGGTTTGGTTTATGCTCTGGGAAGGCTTTATCGTCCACGTAGTAGCGGTAGTCTTTAACGATCCGGTCACGGGTTATCACGCGGTCGACCGTCTCGATAAAGGTTTGGACGTTGGTTCTCAGTTCCTCAATGTATCTGTCCACGAAGTGTCTGCCCCAGCGGCTGTCCAGCAGTTCTCTGGTTTGCTCAGGTGTCAGACCGGCATTTTTTTGGAGCAGGATTGAGGTCTCTTTCCAGAGCTTTGGCATATCTCTTTTAGTCCTAAGTCCTAATCTTGCTGTTCCCCAAAATCCATGGTCTTCGTTCTCTGTCTCTAAAATTTTGTATTCTTTTACCATTGTGTTTTTCCTTTTCTGTTTAGGTTAATGCTCGGGCTACCGTGCCTTTGCTGTCTCTATGAATGCTTGCTTTTCGGTGGAAGTCCAGCGCAATCGACATTATTTTTTAAGAAATAATGCAGAAAGTTTCGGGCGGGGCGTTAACCCCGCCGGAGCTTAAGTTAAAGTCTGCTTATGTCGTAGCCCATGGTAGCTAAAACCTTTAATTTTTCCTCGCGGCTCGGATTTCTTTCGAACCAGCACCAACCATCGCTTTCCGTACCGTAACCGAGGTAGCTGGTGTCGATCAGCTTTAGCTTTTCGAGAGCATCCAAAATGTCGTCGAGCACGTTTAATTCCCGTATAATCAGTTCGTCGACGATGTCCTTGGTTACTTTTTCGTCTTGGAGCGGCCAAGTCTCGATTTCGGTCTTTACTAAGCCCCGCGTGGTCTCATCAAAAAACCATTCGCGTATTCCGTCTTGGTTGCTCATTCCGGTGTCAAAGCTAACTCCGGCTTCGATTAATTTTTGCTCTGCTTCCCAGAAAACTTTTACCTGTGCCTCGATCATTTTTGATAAGTCGATTTTTACCACCGCGCTTCTTTTAATTATTTCCATTTTTTTATTCCTTTCTTTAGCATTCATTGTGGCGAGGCTTGGCGGCCCCGCCGTTGTCCTTTAGTCCACATCGAACCATTCCGTGCAGGTCACCAGCAGGTGGTTATAATCGCCGCTGGTCGCTTCCTTTTGGAATTCGTCCCGCTCTTCCTTGCTCAATCCGGCGCAGCGCATTGCCGTCAGGCATCTGCCGATTATTGCGAATGCGTTGCCGTCTTGGCCAACCAGTTGCACGTGGATTTCCGGATGTTTTACTTCATTTGTCATTTTTCAGTTCCTTTTCTAATTTTGGTTAATGCTAAGGCTACCGTGCCCTTGCTAACTCAATGAATGCTTGCTTTCCGGTGGAAGTCAACTTAATAATGCACATTTTTTAATTATAAGTTATTGAAAATAAATAATAATTTGAAAACAGCCAAACAACTCGACGATTATTCGCACGACGTGCGATGCAACTTTCTTGTCGTACAATATACCGCTTAGATAATTATACTCCGAAAGGACGCGTGTCCGGCGATTTTCCGGACACGGCAAAGGAGAATTTTAACTTATCTAATAGCGGCAATATACCATTCCGCGTGGGAATAGTTATTAAAGTTCCATTGCAAACTCAGTAAAAAGTCGGCTTCGGTCAAGTGCTTTTGCATAAATTCCGGTAGAAAAGCGTTCTTTTCGGTTTCGTGGCGAATAAAGCCCTGATAAGCCCGTTCAAACTCGGTTTTGAATTGCGCCTTAAATTCATCAAAGGAGAGCACCCGTTGTTTACGGGTGCGTTTGTTTTCAAGGGTAATCCACATCGTTAGTCTCCCAACTTAATGCCGAGGTAGCGGCAGTAGCTTGAGCCTTCCGGATTAGCGTAAAGCGGCTGTTTATTTTTGCAAGTCAGCTCAACCACCTGAAGGTAACCGTCTTTATATCCACCTTTTCCTGTTAAAAAGCGGTAATCCTTAAATGGATATTTACATATACAATCGTACTGTCTGGCGGTTAATTCTATCGTTTCGGCAATTTCTACTTCTTTCGCCCGTTCAGGATATCGCTCTGACATACTGATAACTTCATCAATATCTTCTGGTTTCCGGATTAAATAAGTTTTGACTGTTTTCATTTTTTTATTCCTTTTCTGTTTAGGTTTATGCGCTGGCTACCTTGCCTTTGCTAATTCAATGAATGCTTGCTTTTCACTTATTATCCAGTCAATTCGACATCATTTTCGGAACTTTCTGCATTATTTTCGCTTATTTCAGAAGTAATGTCATTATTTGGCAGTAGTTCCGCTTTTTTGCCGGTATATTCTTCCCAACGTTTCACAATAACGTCGCAAAACTTCGGATCTAACTCAATTAGACGAGCGACTCGACCGGTTTTTTCGGCCGCAATTAAGGTCGAACCGGAGCCGCCGAACCCGTCTAACACGATATCTCCGAGTTTAGAGCTGTTATTTATGGCTCTTTCCACCAATTCGACCGGCTTCATGGTCGGGTGTAAGTCGTTCCGGACAGGCTTGTTATACTGCCAAACATCCGCTTGATCACGATCACCGCACCAGTAGTGCTTTTTATCCGCGCCCCAGCCGTAAAGAATAGGCTCGTATTGCCGCTGATAATCCGCCCGACCAAGCGTGAAGGTGTTTTTCGCCCAGATGATAAACGTCGACCATTTACCGCCGGCCGCCACAAACGAGGAATAAAGTGTGTGCAGTTCCGATGAGCTCATGCAGACGTAGGCGGCTCCGTTGTTGAACATCATTAAATTGGAAAGGCTGTCGGTCAAAAATTGCCCGAAGTCATCGCCGAGGTTGTCGTTCATAATCGTGCGATTATGGTTCGGCGAGGAGTGGTAACGGAGCTTGTCTTTCATGGTCGCTCCATAGTTAACGTTATACGGCGGATCGGTAAAGACCATATCGGCCACGTCGTTCCCCATTAGTTTCTGCACGTCGTCATACATCGTGGTGTCGCCGCAGAGCAGTTTATGCTTGCCTAAAATCCAAATGTCGCCGTGCTTGGTTATCGGCTCAACCGGTGCATCAGGCACTTCGTCCTCGTCGGTATTACCGACGGATTGCTCTTCGCCGAGGTGCTGAATTTCCGCCAACTCGTCCGGATTAAATCCGAGCAAGTCCAAATCAAAATCAGCCTCGGAAAGTTCGGCCATTTCAAGTGCGAGCATTTCTTCATCCCATCCGGCATTCAGGGCGATTTTATTGTCGGCAATGACTAAAGCCTTGCGTTGAGTTTCGGTTAAGTCAGGCAGACAGATAACCGGCACTTCGGTAAAACCGAGCCGTTGGGCGGCGAGCAAACGACCGTGACCGGCGATGATGACATTGTCGCTACCGATTAAAATCGGGTTGGTAAAACCGAATTCTTTTATGCTTGCCATAATCTGAGCGATTTGCTCTTCATTATGCGTGCGTGAGTTTCGGGCATACGGAATTAAATCCGCAACCGGAAAAGATGCGTGAAAATCCATTGTAAAATCCTTTGTAAAATAAGGGTGACCAGCCAAATGACCAGGCAAACCCGACCAGTGACCAGTCACCGAAAAATGAAATCGCTCAAAACCCTTATGTAGCAAGGGTTTCCGTAAAGGGGCGACCAGTAAACAAAAAGTTGCTCAACTAAAAAAATGCCGCGGCTTGAGCCCCCGCATACGAAAAAGTTAAAGTAAGGACCCGCTAACCTGAAAACAGCCCATCGCGACAGAGTTTTGTAAACACCGGACGGTTCAGCCCAAGCTTGGCAATAATCTCGGAAGGTTTATCCGAAATTGAAAGCGTTGTGAACTGCGGCACACCACGCTTGACTGTCTTTACCACCGCGCTCGGCAACTCCGAACGTCCGATGCACGAAGAGAGATAAACAAAGCACTCGTCATTGTCTTTAAGGTAATCCAATGCCAGCTTGCGTGCGTAGATGTTGAGTGTCACATCAGACTTGCTTGCATCCTTAGTCCACGGACTGCCGCCGCCAACCGGAGCTGATGCCGAGTAAAAATCACAAGCGAGCTTCCGTCCGGTCACACCGCAGTCTGCGATGGATGAGTGACGTTTGTATGTTCCCGTTCCGTTGACGATGATGTTCTCCGGTTCTTCACCCAGTGCACGGATAATAAATGTCGTGAGGTCAACCTCTTTAAGCATTGGAATTGCCACGATAACCGTGTCCACGCCGCTTAATTCGTTGAGTGTAATCTGCGTTTTAATATCAATGCCGAGGTGGATGTTCTGCAGAGCGTATTCATAAAGCGCACGGCACAGTTTGCACGCAAGATACTGCTCGCGGCTGATATTGCCGACACCTTGGCAAGCATAGCCGACAAACACGCCTTGGTCGCCCCAGCCATCTTGTTCAACACCGGCAGAGATGTCTGCCGATTGTTGCCCGATGAAGTTGATAACCTGAACCTTGCTCGGCTCAATGGCATTATCGTGCCAGCACACCGAGTAGTATGCATCGTAACCGATTTCCGCGAGGGCATCCAGCACGTAATCATTGACTTTTGCCAAGCTGACGTTGCCTTTGACTTCTCCGCCGAGAACAACGATGTTGTCCTTAATCATCACTTCAACCGCGTAACGAACATTTTTATCTTGCTCAATCAGCCGGTCTAAAATGTAACTGGAAATATAGTCCGCCGTTTTATCAGGGTGTCCGAGCGACACCGCTTCCGCCGTTTTAATCATTGTGTTTCCTTATGTTTGGAGAGTTGATTTAAAATGCCAACGGGGACGGTTTTACACTTCCGTCCCCGATTATACCAATTTTTATACGTTTTTTTTGCAGATTTGTAAACCACAAATATGTCAACAACATTTTTTTATGCTGAATTGAATTTTTACAAGTGCACGATTGTACATTATCCATAACCTCTGTCGTGTTACTCCAAAATTTCGGCATAGCAATTTCCACGGAATCCGTTTAGCGCGTTTCCAAACAACCATTCGCTCACGAGGCTCGAGAACTTCCATCCAATCAAGAGTTCGTTCCCACAAGGCAATCTGTTCATTGGTCGGTTTAATTTTAATCGGCTTTCGCTCCATAAAGGCAATTTCCTGCGGCGTGTAGACAATTTCAAAAAGCCAACTCCGATACTTCGGAGGTTTAACCGGCGGCAACAAACGCTCAACATAAGCGGCGGTTTCCAAATCCTGCTTGATTTGTTCGATGGTAATCTCAGTCATTTTGCACCGCCTTTCCCTTGCCAAGCTCATTTTGACGAGCGGCAATTCTTGCATCAAAGTCAGTTAATGATACTCCGGCATCCTTGCAATACCATTTCCGAACAGCTTGCTTCCAATCCAAAGCCACGTATTTTTTACCGTGCCGCCATCCACGTTCATTGTGCCAGCGCATAAAAGCCGGAACATCAACAGCAATTCCGAGTTCTTTGCAATAATCCGTGACATTTTCCGCACTCGGCGCACCCACAAATTCCGAGTTATCCACATTTTCACGCTCTCTTTCTCTACAACCATTTTCCAAATCATTACCCGATTCATTCTCTATCTCCGACTCTTTCTCCTTCTCCGACTCTACTGGGCGACCGCTTGGCGATGTTGAGGATGTTTCGCTGACCGGTCGCTTAGCGTTCGCTTTGCGATTGCTTGCGCCTTTTTTGGCGTTCTGTGCGTTAATTTCGCACATTTGCAACCACCGTTCGTTATGAAGCGTAATCACGTGTTGTATCGAATCAAATCTGTCTTTTTTTAATCCCGATAATTTTACCGATGTGCTTCCGTATAAATTAAATTCGCATATCGCGATAATTAAATCGGCGACTTCGTTTTTCCTAAAGTTATGCACAGCGGCAAGGAAGTCCGCCGGATACATAACAAATGATGTCTTTTTATTGTCCATGACGACCTCCGTTATCGTCTTTAGTTGCCATTTTGATGCGTTTAACACCTTGAATCCACTTCAAGGTCAGAGAAGTACGCCGAACTTCATCACGCACCTTCTTCTCCAACTCATCAAGCATTTCCGTTTCAAGATTAAGCAAGTAGACCACCGGAATTGCACGAACTTCCTCTGTTACATAAGTATATTTTTCTTCAGTGAACATCTGTTTTTCCTTTCCTTAATGTTGACATTCACTAAAGAACATTCCCGCACACCGAAAAATCGTTCGGCAAAAATCACAAATTTTTCATTTTTTTGAAAAACTTGTAGATTGTTTCTTTGCTGATATGCAATTGTCGGGATATCTGATCCACGGTATATCCCACCATAATCAAGTAAAGAGTCTGCTTTAGCTTGATATTATCTGCTTTATCGAAAATGTCGTGAATAGTTGCACGATTGATGGCATTATTGTGAACTGTCTCGTCATAATAAAAAAAATCCTCATTGAACGTTTCGTAGTCCAATGAGGATGTCAGGTGCGATCTGGTTCGCTTTCGTTTTCGTAGCAGTTTGTATGATCGCAGTTGAAGCGCGTGCACCACTAACGCTTCATCAATATCAGGCACTTTATAATACTGTTCAAGATAATAAAGCAGGAGATCTTGCATAATGTCTTCGCGATCTTCGTAATTGAAATATTGGGTTGAAATCAGTCTACGCGTTTGCGTATAAACCGTTAATCGGACATACCGTGGTAGTCCGCTGAAAATGTCAAGATTCATTAAATAAACCTCTCTAAAATGTTAATGAGAAGTTAATTTTGAATCAAAACCCGAAATATATAAATTGTTTTATTCTCAATCAAAGATTGTTTTTATGCTAAAACTTTGGTATAGTAAGGCATATAGACTAAACGTTATTGTGCAAAATTTTGTGTAAAACTCTACAAAATATGAGGTTTTATATACTAAAGTTTTAATCTAAAACTGTAAAACCGAATTGTTTAACTTGGTCGTCCCAAATAGGAGGAATTGGATTTCTGAGTAAATTCCGCAGATACAATTTTGGTGGTTGATGACCTTTTAAGATGGTTCGGATAATTGCCGGTGACAGTGAAGTAAGGCGAATTAGTCGGCTGACACAAGTTGGATCTTGATCCTCTCTTGCCGCCAAATCAGCTATACTTAATTTTGTTGTATCAAGCAATTTTTGATATTTAAATCCGAGGCAGATGCTTTTTATCAATTCATTATCAAAGTGTGGCTCAGTAGACATATTCTCCGGCAGACGAATTTCCGTCCGACCTTTGTGTTTTACAAACGGCATTGGCAATACCGTTTGGTGTCCTGTCGTACTTTGTAGCAAAGTTTCAGATAAAAGACTCAAACCTAGGTCAGTCCAGTTAATTTCCATTGTGTCGTGATTGACCGTGACACCGGTAATAACCAATTTCATTAAAAGGTGCTTTTGTCTGTCTGGCATTTTATAAAGAACCTTTTCCGGTGTGCGCAGTACTCGAAGAAGTTCCATTGTTTTATTTGGAGCAATTTTTTCAACCAGAGCTTGGAATACCTTTGGATCTTGGAAGAGTTGCGACACGATTTTGATCATACATTCATCCATCGCCGCCAGAGGAACTGAACCATTTGTACATTTGTGGTGTCCGTACATTTTAGCGGTAACTGAAGTATAATAATAACGCTTAACACCATGACCTTGACTTGCGGTGGGTGTCATCGTGGAGTGGCAGCATCCGCATGTCAGCAACCCTCGCATAATACCAACCTCGTTGTTACTGTATAGACAAGCGTGTTGATTTTTTGGCTTTGAGGTACTTACTTGCTGTGCGGCATTAAATAATGACTCGCTGATTATCGCTTCGTGTTGGCCATCGTAAAGCACACCCTGGTGTTTTACTTTTCCGATATAAATAGTGTTTTTAAGCATGCGGTCTATTGAAGAGCGTGGAAATGTTTTCATTCCGGCTTCCTCTAATAATTTTCCCACCGCTTGCGGCGATTTATATTCCAGATATTTTTCAAACATAAATTTGATAACTTTCGCTTCTTCCGGCTTTACAACCAATTTGCGATTAATAGGTTCATAACCGTACGGCACGCAACCACCCATCCACATTCCTTTCTTTTTTGAAGCGGCTACCTTATCACGAATGCGCTCTCCGCTGATTTCACGTTCAAACTGTGCAAAGGACAGCAGCATATTTAAGGTCAGCCTGCCCATACTGTCAGCAGTGTTAAAATTTTGTGTAACCGATACAAACGAGCACTTATATTTATCAAAAATATCAACCATCTTGGCAAAGTCGGTAAGTGAGCGGGTAAGACGGTCAATTTTATAAACCACAATCATATTTACTTTGCCTTTGGCAACGTCGTTCAATAATCGCTGAAGTGCCGGTCGGTTCATATTACCACCTGAGTAGCCACCGTCATCGTAATGCTCGTCAATCAACTTCCAGCCTTGGTGTTTTTGACTTTTGATAAAGTTCTCACCGGAATCACGTTGTGCTTCGAGTGTGTTGTATTCTTTCTCCAAGCCTTCATCCGTTGATTTTCTGGTATAAACCGCACACTTAATTTCTTCCATCGCTATACTCCGAAAAATACTTGTCCCGATATTTTACGTCCCGTTATTACTCGTGCCACCGCACCGAGCGATTTATAAACCTCGCCATCCATTTCAAAACCACCGTTAACAACACGCACTTTGTAGGTCGCGCCCTTATACTTTCTGATATACTCAATACCTGAAACCATTTTTTGTGTGCTAATTTCTTTAACATCCATATTTTCAAGCATTCGGCGTGTTTTGTTATCCAGCCCGCCGAAACGCATTTCTTGGAGTTTGTATGTAATCCGCCACACATAATATTCTTTGCGAGTGGAAGTTGTCGGCACGTTAAATAGTGCGTTGTAATATTTTCTCAGCTCTTCAAAAGAGAGGAGTGGAATTTTTTTCAAATCAATATTCAAGTCCACCTTAATCATTTTGTGTCTCCTTTGTTTTCTTCAATCAGTAGAACAACTGCTTCAAAAATTAAATTAATTATGTTATCCATTGGTCACCTCTTGAGTAACACCAATGCTTGGAATTTTTTCTTTATCCAGTAAATTCGACACTTTCCCGCCATTTTCTTGCTCTTCTAAAAGAGTAGCAACCGGCAAGAGAAGTAAATCAATTAGAGCTTCAAAATCATTGTCTGCTACCATTTGTTTTTCCTTTCAACAGACAACATTCCCGCAAGTCGAAAAATCGTTCGGCAGAATTTAAAAATTTTTTTCCGTAGCTAATGCTCTACATTCGCTACACGAAACATCAAAAATCAGAATTATGCATTTTCAAGTAGTTATTGGACTGGTCTGTCCATCCCAAAAGTATCTTTTTTGGTATCTTTTTTTCCGGACTGGTCAAATATACGAGAGATACCCGACCAGTCCATTATTATAAATTGTTGGCGGTGGAAATTTTGAGAAACTCGGAAAGTGCCGAAAAATGGGCGGTTTGAGCGGTTATAAAATTTTTAATGATGAATTGTGATTTTAAAACAAAAAAAGGAATGACGGGTATCATTCCTTTTATATGGTGGGCGCTGTAGGACTCGAACCTACGACCAGACCGTTATGAGCGGCCGGCTCTAACCAACTGAGCTAAGCGCCCGATGCGGTAGTAACATTATGACTTTATTTTATCGTAGTCAAGATTTTTTTTATAATTTCCCTAAAAAAAAAGCAACCTCGCCAACACTTTATGCGAGGTTACTCTTAACATCGGATAAAATCTTATTTTTTCAAAATAGATTTACCGGCATATACAGCCATATCGCCCAATTCTTCTTCAATGCGGATTAATTGGTTATATTTTGCCATACGGTCGGTTCTGGACATAGAACCTGTCTTAATTTGACCGCAATTGGTAGCAACTGCAATATCGGCAATCGTAGTATCTTCGGTTTCACCTGAACGGTGCGACAATACTGCCGTATAACCGTGACGATGAGCCATATCAACAGCCTTCATCGTTTCGGTTAAAGTTCCGATTTGATTAACCTTAATCAAAATGGAGTTAGCCATACCTTTTTCAAAGCCTAACTGCAAACGAGCCGGATTGGTAACAAATAAGTCATCGCCTACCAACTGAATCTTATTGCCAAGAGCGTCGGTTAACAATTTCCAACCTTCAAAATCATCTTCGGCCATACCGTCTTCTATTGAGAAAATCGGGAATTTATCGCACAAACCTTTGTAGTATTCAACCATCTGAGCGTTGGTCAAAGATTTGCCCTCACCTTCCATTTCATACTTGCCGTTTTTATAAAATTCGGAAGAAGCCGCATCAATTGCCAATACGACATCATCGCCCGGTTTATATCCGGCATCTTTAATAGCATTAACAATAAATGTAAGAGCTTCATCTGCTGACTTTAAGTTCGGAGCAAAACCGCCCTCATCACCAACGTTGGTATTTTGACCGGCAGCCTTCAAATTTTTCTTTAACGTTTGAAAAATTTCCGCACCCATACGAATCGCTTCTCTGATTGAACCAGCAGAAACCGGCATAATCATAAATTCTTGAATATCAATGGGATTATCTGCGTGCTTACCGCCGTTTAAAATATTCATCATCGGAACCGGCAATGTACGAGCCATTGTGCCGCCCAAATAGCGATACAGCGGAAGTCCTGCTTCTTCAGCCTGAGCCTTAGCAACAGCCAAAGAAACCGATAAAATTGCATTAGCGCCTAATTTACCCTTGTTTTCAGTACCATCCAATTCAATCATTGCGGTATCAATATCAATTTGGTCTTCAGCTTCCAAACCTGCCAAAGCATCATAAATTTCTTCATTTACATTTTCGACAGCCTTTAAAACACCCTTTCCGCCGAAACGAGCTTTATCACCGTCTCTTAATTCAACAGCCTCGTGAACTCCGGTAGAAGCTCCAGACGGAACAGCTGCGCGACCAAATGCGCCTGATTGTAAAATAACTTCGGCCTCTACGGTCGGGGTGCCGCGAGAATCCAAAATTTCTCTGGCGTGAATATCAACAATAGCACTCATATTTTTTCTCCTATATTTTCGATTTAAGTGTTGGCTATAAATTAGTGTATTTTTACCGATTGTCAAGCTAAAATACCTCTTTGCAACAAGCAAAATTTTCTTAAGTTTTCGGTTTACATTTTTTAATTGTGTTTTAAGGCTTTTTACGTTATCCTGCTTAACACGATTGATTGATACGGAGATTTTTTTTATGATTAATACGAATTATACTGGCAAATCGCCGAAAATTTCGGTAATTATACCCATATTCAATGTTGAAAAATTTTTATCCAAATGTTTGGACAGTGTTTTAAGCCAAACTTTCAAAGATTTTGAAGCAATTTGCATAAATGACGGTTCGCCCGATAATTGTGATAAAATTCTTGAACAATATGCCTTCAAAGATAGCAGAATCAAAGTCATATCCCAAAAAAATCAGGGATTATCAATAGCGCGCAACAATGGTGTTAATGCCGCGTCCGGCGAATACATTTATTTTTTGGATTCCGATGACTTCATTCATCCGCAATTGTTAGAGTATGCCTATAATCTGATAATTGCACACAATGCCGATTTAATTAGTTTTGAATACGTCAAAAACAGACCTTCGGACGATAACAAAGAAAATGAAGACATTGTCAAATCGTATAAATCGCCGTTGGCAGCACCGGATAAAGTAGAAACTCTGGTTGTAGATGAACCTTTGAAATATTGGACCAAGAAAGGAAAGTTCCGTCTTTCCTTCAATGTTTGGACCAAACTTTATAAAAAAGAACTTATCAAAGACTTTTCTTTTATTCCGAATATTCACTATGAAGATTATCCTTTTGTTTGTTCGGTACTTTCTAAAAAGCCGAAATGCGTTTTAACAAAGCTCAAGATGTATTATTACACTTGTAATCCGGAATCGATTTCCAACAAAAAAATCAATCCGAAACAAATTAAAGATTATCACGCCGGCGTAAATTATATCTACAACACGTATAATAAACCTGAGCTTACTGCAGAATTAAATCTTTTGAAAAGCGATTTTATTCCGAATATTTTAAAGCAACAATTGGCAAAATGCAAAAATGCCGATAAAGAAATCAGACCGCAAATGTATGAAACATTCGCCGAAGAACTGTATGACCTCAACAAGAAAAACTTAATCTCGTGGCACGGTCATAATATTTTGAGATACCTGACTTACAAAAGGCTGATTAAAGCTTACGAAAAATAGAAGAATGCATACATTTAATTAATCGGCAGATCGCTTGACGATTGTTGTCATAATCGAGCGATGATTTAAAACAATAAAAGTCATACCTTTTTGCCGCAAGGCAAAATCGGGGCATCTTCCGATTATTTAATTGAAATGTTTCCTTTTATTTTCCGCTTATTTGATGGATTTCTGAACGCAAGTCATCAACAAAGCGTGCTACATTGTGTACCTTTTCCACATACTTACGCCCTTCTTCTGCTAACTTTTGACGGCGTTTTTCATCTGTCATCAGTTGTCTGATGGCATCAACGTATAAATCAACTTTATCAAAACCGTCACCGTTTATCTGCCCCGTCCAGATACCGAATTTTTCGGTCAGGTATTCCGGATTACGATTGCTGACCAAACAAACTCCGTAAGCCAAAGCCTCTAAAAATGATACCGGCAACGCTTCGTGAATTGAAGTATTTACCAAAATTTTGGCATCTTTCAGATATTGCGCTTTTTCTTCTCCGTCAACGTGTCCGGCAAAATGTAAATTAGGAATATTGTGATATTGCGCCATAATTGCCGTATTTTTGTCTTTTTCTCTGAAAGACTGCCCTAACATATAAAAGTTATACTCCGGCATCCTTTTCGCTATCTCGCAGAACAACCACCCGCGTTTTACAGATTCAATACGCCCCAGAAAAATTATGTTATTCTTTTTTTCATAGTTTTCAACATCAAAATCTTTATCAACATCTACCGGATTTGGCATATATTTTATCGGAGTGTTCGGTTCCAAACTGTACAAATCTATAGCCTTCTGATTTAAAAAATATCCTTGCGAAACAAACTTAACTCTGTTTTGTTCATCCCAATTATGAACCAAATCATATATTTTTTGATTATAATAATTGTATTCCTTATACAATTTAACCGTTTCAATCTCATCCCATTCGTACTTCGGACGCGGGTCTTGTATCCACAAAAGTAACTTTTTATTTTTATCGGTTTCGTGCTTAAGAACAAAGTCCGAAGTCAATTCTATTGAAAGGTATATATCATAATTTTGCTTTTTTAAAAATTTCTCTGCCAATTTTTTCTGACGCGGCAGACGATACAAGTAGACATCATCAACGTGAAACTTCTGCGGAAAGAATTTCCACTTGCTTTTACCGAGCAAAACATCTATTTGAATATCTTCATTCGGAATATATTTGGCAATATATTTACGTGCCAAAAATCCGTATCCGCCGAATGCTGTTCCGGCTCCGCCGAAAAATTCATCTATAATCAAACCCACTTTAATTTTAGATTGTAATATCTTATCGGTCAATGCGGCATATTTATCCCATACACCGTTAGCATAAAAATATCTGTCCCATTTCCAAAATTGAATAATATGTCCTATTTTGAGCTTGCGCGGCATCCACGGTTTTTGTCTGCCGGTATAATGAAGTATGCAGGCTTTTCTCAGCTTGTTTGGCTCCGCTTTCATATTTGCTCTGGTAAAGTTATAAATACTGTCGACCTGTTTAATTTTACCTTTGCACATAATATTAAGTATATCTTGGTCCTGATACTTTATTTTATCCCATAAATCCTCGGTTGCTTTAATAAGCTTTTGACACATACCGTCTCGGCGCAATTTTTGCAAATTCATCAATAATACGCCGGCATTGATATACAAATCATCTGCCGACATACCTATTTCCGTTTTGTGGTTTTCTTTTTTAATCAAATAGTCTTCCACACCGGCCACATAACAGTCCGATATATCCGTATCATAAAATTGATTGATGTTATTATTGATTACCAAATCGGCATCTATGTATAAAATTTTATCCAAATCCGGCAACAGCTCGGCGATGGCATAGCGATAGTAAGTTTCAATCGATATGTATTCAATATTCAGCTTCAAAGTTTTGAATAAATCATACGGAACTTCAACTTTATTTACCTCAAAATTCTTATATTGGGAATGAAGTTTGTTCAAATATTTAATACTCTCATCAGTCAAGTCCGAAGAAAAAATATAAAAATGAAAATCATTATCGGGATGATTTGATAATAACGAGACCGCAACAACCGCTACTTTTTCAATATAGGCATTATTAACACAAAAAGCTATATCGGTTCTTTTCATTTCAAAATCCTTTTCGTTGAATATATTAACACCTGCTCAGAAATCAAACTAATTATCAGCATCTATTTTTTCTTTAATTTTTTCCTCTACTTTTTGAGTTTCCGATTTCATTTCGGGAGTTGCCTCATCGGTAATAATTACTCTGTCTTCCAAAACATCCAATAATTTATCCAAATCAGACGACATACTTTCCAAAGCGCTTTCTCCTCCGTCTTCCTGTCCGGAAGTTTTAGGTTGCGCCAATTGATTAAACAACTCCTCTCCGCTCTTTTGCAGCATATCCATATTGCGGTCTATTAAATCCAGCGGAAGTTTTATCAATATTTCAGGTTTACTTTCTTTGCTTTCTTCTTTAGCTGCCTTTTCCTCGGAATTTACAGTTTTTTCGGTTTCGGCATTTTCATCAGCCTTTACTTCGCTTTCTTTTGTTTTTTGAGTTTCCTCGGAATCGGCTTTTTCTTTGACATCGGTATTATCCTTACTTTCCTTGTCAGCTTCTTTGGCTTTTTCCTTATCCTCTGCCGAGCCGAAGCCTAAGCTCTCGCTTTTAGCCTTAAACTGGTCTATCCAACTTTGCGGTATCATAGCCATCAATGGCTCAGCACACTGAGCCGCCTCATTAAAATACTTAGACTCTGCAAAAACGCCTTTCTTTGATTCTTCCGGTATCAAAGTTGTAAGCATCATCGCAATTAAAATAACAATAACAATACCGCGCGCAGTACCGAACACAAAACCCAAAACTCTGTCCAATGCGCTTAATTTACTGGAACGGATAACGCTGGCAATCTTATCAACGGTAAGTATCCACACCACGCAGAAAACAATCAGGACTATCATACCGGAAACCACACTTGCCAATATTTTGGAGGCAATATATTTTTGCATCACAGGTTCAAGAAGCGGAGTTATGTAAAACACGGCGGCAGCAGCCAGAATCCATCCGGCCAAAGACAGCAGTTCCTTTGTCATGCCTCTGGCAACACCGACCAGAGCGGATACTCCGGTAATAATTAAAAATACTACATCCAAATTATTGAGTTGTTCCATTACCATACTCCTAATTAAACCAATTTATCAATCGTTGAACGTGACCTATTTCATAGCACGATATATCGTAATTTTTAAGTCCTTTTTCTTTTTTATCCTTACCGAATGCCGGTGGAATTATGGCACCGGAAAAGCCAAGTTTTTGCGCTTCTTTCAGCCGCAAGTTACTTTGCGCTACCGCGCGAATTTCTCCCGACAATCCGATTTCTCCGAAAGCCACCATATCAGCCGGTAAAGGCTTTTTAGTTAATGACGATATTACTGCCATTGCTACTGCCAAATCGGCTGCCGGCTCACTTATCTTCAAACCTCCGGCAATATTCAAATAAACATCGTGGGCGCTGAAATTCATACTGCAACGAGCTTCCAAAACCGCCAACACCATTGATAATCTGTTAGAATCCCAACCGACAACGGCTCTTTTCGGGGTGGAATATCCGCTCGGACTTACTAAGGCTTGAATTTCCACCAACAGCGGACGAGACCCTTCTATGCCGGCGAAAACACAAGAACCGGATATATTTCCCTGCCTTTCTGCCAAAAACAGCGCCGAAGGATTTTCAACCTCGACCAAACCCTTATCCTGCATTTCAAAAACACCGATTTCATCGGTAGCTCCGTAGCGATTTTTAACGGCGCGCAATATGCGGAAATGATGTCCGCGCTCACCTTCAAAATACAACACTGTATCCACCATATGTTCCAAAACTCGCGGACCTGCTATTTCGCCTTGTTTGGTTACGTGTCCGACTAAAAACAGAACAAACCCTTTTTTCTTGGCAAGTTTAATCAGTTCATAAGCACACGCCCTTACCTGCCCGACACTGCCGGGGGTGGACTCTACTTCATCTAAATACATTGTTTGAATTGAATCGATAATCACCACCTTGGCTTCTGTTTTTTCAAGTGTGGTAATAATATTGCGAATATCAGTGGCACTCGCTAAATTAACCGGACTGTCCGCCAATCCCAAACGATTGGCTCTGATACGCACCTGATCAATGGCTTCTTCACCGGAAATATAATAGCAGGCATTGTTATTTGCCGCCAAACCGGCGCAAACCTGCAAAAGAAGCGTGGACTTGCCTATCCCCGGATCACCGCCCACCAAAATTACCGACCCCGGAACCAAACCGCCGCCGGTAACTCTGTCTATCTCTTTAATACCTGTCTGCAAGCGCGTATATGTCTGCGCGGTTCCTTTCAACGGTACAAAATCAATTATGTGTCCTTCTTTTTTGACACCTAATTTGGAAAAACCGTCATTTTTGACATTTTCTTCAACAATTGTGTTCCATTCATTACAGGTATCGCATTTTCCTTGCCATTTGGGATATACGGCACCGCAATTCTGACAGACAAACATTGTTGATTTCTTAGCCATATCTTAAACTTCCACTTGTATCGGACCTTGCGAACTGCCCGAGATAAATTGCTTCAAATAAGGATTGTCGGATTTATCCATATCTTTTACCGTACCTACCCAGATGATTTTGCCCTTATACAGCATTGCTATTCGGTCGGCAATTTTACGTGCCGATGCCATATCGTGTGTAATGGTTAAGGTTGTCGCCCCCAAACCTTTGGCTGACTCTATAATTAAATCATTAATCACATCAGCCATAATCGGATCAAGTCCGGTAGTCGGTTCATCAAAAAAGATAATTTCCGGTTTATTCATAATCGCCCGAGCCAAACCAACGCGTTTTTGCATACCGCCGGAAAGTTCGGCCGGAGATAAATCTGCCACTTCGGGAGCAAGCCCTACCTGACGCAATACTCTGATAGCCTCCAAACGGGCATCTTTTCGCGCCATCTTATTATTTTCAAGCAATACAAAAGCCACGTTTTCCCAAACGCTCAAACTGTCAAACAAAGCTGCGCCCTGAAACAGCATTCCCATTTTTTCGTGAATATTTTTACTGCTCCCGATAACTTCTTCACCGTCTATTTTAATTGAGCCGCTATCCGGCGTAAGCAAACCTTGAATACATTTTATAAGCACCGATTTACCGGTACCGCTGCCGCCGATAACCACAAGCGATTCACCTTGTTTTACTTCCAAATCAACACCGTCAAGCACTTTCTTTTTGCCGAAAGCTTTATAAAGATTTCTGATTTCTATTTTATTTTCCGACATATTTACCGCCTATCTCGCAAAGAATAATTCTGTTATTAAGTAGTTAAAAATCAATATCAAAATAGAAGACGTAACGACAGAATTGGTAGTAGCTTCGCCCACCCCTTGCGCGCCGCCTTTGGAACGGTATCCGTGATAGCATCCCATTATGGCAACCACAAATCCGAACACCGCAGCCTTAACAACGCCCATTACAATATCAATCGCCTGAAGATTATCAGCCGTATTATTAATATAATTTGCAGGATTAAAATCCAATTTATAGACACCTACCAAATATCCTCCGAAAATACCTATAACGTCACCAAACAATACCAGCAACGGCATAACAATTATCGCAGCCCAAACACGCGGAGCTATCAGATAACGAAAAGGATTTGCCGACAAAGTAATCAATGCGTCAATCTGTTCGGTAACTCGCATTGTACCTATCTCAGCGGCCATTGCCGCTCCGATACGTCCCGCCACCATTAAAGCCGACAAAACCGGTGCCAGTTCGCGTGTAACCGAAATCAAAACCACACTGGCAACTACGCCCTCGGCCCCATATTCGGAAATACCGGAATATGTCTGAATGGCAATAACCATACCGGCAAACAACGTTGTTAAGCCGACAACAGGCAGCGAATAAAACCCTATATCCAAAAATTGTTTACCGAATAGTTTCAAATAGAACGGCGGCATAAAACAGTTATATACCGACTTAGCGACAAATTGCGTAAAATATCCCAAATTTATTATGAAACCGACCAACGGTCGTCCCAAAGCCTGCACAAATGTCTCAAATGTTTTTCTAAACATATTCCCTTATCTTTCAATCTGCCCGATGTTGCTCAAACAAACGCAACGCCACAATAATTTTATCCGGCGCCGAATTTTCTTTAGCATACAAATCTATTTTATTAATTTCAAGTCCAAAAATTACTTCTTTTTGCATTAACGGCATTCGTTCTATTTCATCGGTATTGCTTTTCAGGCAAACAATCATATCAATGCAGGCACTTTCAATATAAGGATAATTCACAATACCGATACCGCGAACTTCCAGCATTCCGGCTGAATTTTCCGGAGCACTACCGATAACCTTTTCTTTTTGTTTACATAATTTCACCGCATCATCAGCCACTAATTCCGCCTTTTTATTTTCAAGCAAGCGCAAGGCTAAATCAGACTTTCCGCTACCGCTTTTACCTTTCAATAAAACACCTTTACCGTTTATACGAATAAGTGTCGCGTGTATTATTTCACATTCTGCCATTGTTGCAATCTTTGAATTTTATCTTCATCATCGGCGGAAATTGTAATTTTTCGACCGTTTTTTTCAGGTTCAAACGTAATATTCCACATATTGCGCGGAGCCAATTTTTCCATTTTTTCCGGCCATTCCACCAGACAAACACCGCTATAAAACGCTTCTTCGACTCCCAATTCAAAAATATCACTCGGTTTTTCCAAACGGTATAAATCATAGTGATAAATTTCAAAATGAGGTGCCGCATACATTTGCACCAAAGTAAAAGTAGGACTCGGAACTTCCTCCGCATCGGTCAAATTTTTGATAAAGGCTCGGGCAAAAACACTTTTCCCCATCCCCAGAGTACCGTGCAAAGCCCATATATCTCCGATTTGCGTCAGCTCAGACAAACGAGCTGCTATATCGGCGGTTTGTTCTTCATTTTGACTTATAAACGATATTTCCATCAGAACAGCCCCCAAAAATCAAAACCGCCTTTCTTTTCCGGTTCCGTTTTAGGTACATTATACTTTACTTTTACTTCAACTTTGCGATTTTGAATTTTGCGCCAATCCCACGGTTTATAAAATGTACCTGCCCATAAACCGCGATTATTGTTTCGCGCCTGATTTTCATATTCGACATACATATCGGTATTTTTGGTATAGGCCACTGCCCAACCGGCATTTACGACCACTGCTCCGACATCATATTTATTGTTATCAACAAAACAGGCTCCGGTTGCCCAATTTTTTTCGATTTTTCCTAAAATATGACAGGTGACTTCCTTATACTCCAACCAATCTTGCAACCAGTTTCTGGCTTCTCTGCCGCAATAATATCCCTGACCGTGGCGATTTGCGCAAGTCTGCGTAATATCCGGAGCATCAACTCCGTACAACTTGATATTTATTCTTTCCATATACAGTGTACTTGCGGTGATAACTCTGGCGTGTCCTTTAACATAAGGATAATCAAACGGATTAATATCCATATTTTCAACCGGAGCGGCAACTTGGGCATTTTGTTCTCCGAACAGCATTGTTTTTATTTTACTGACCAAGCCGCCGTTATTTGTATTTTGTGCCTGAGGAACCGGCTGTGAAGTCTGTTGAGATGCCGTCTGCTGCGGTGCCGATTGATTTTCGGCATCTTTATCTTCGGACTCGACATCGGCACCAAACAATTGAGCATCCAAACTATCTTCTTTTTGCCGTTGTGCTTGCAATTGTTCCTCGCCGGCTGCGACTTTCAGAACTTTTGAAGGTTCACCGGTAATTATGCCGTTTACGGTTTTATCTCCAAACAACCCCAACGTATATGCCGAGTAAAGAACTACTCCGCCGATTACCAAAACCGTAGTGATTGTCCCTCTGGCTCCCCACATAAGCTTAAAGATTATATAAAGGCAAATCAGAGCCATTACTATGGATACAAACCCCATTCCCTGAAGCACGTTACTTGAGCTTTGAGTACTTGAACCGCCCAAATACATTGCCACAATGAAAAATATCCACATAAAAGTTTGCTTTAAGAAAGGCATCCGCAGTCCCCTTGCATTACACGATTATCCGCATTAGAACACACTTTTTAACCGATTGCAAGCTATTTATATAAATCAGGCAAGATGTTTTCCGGCTTATTATTTTTATTTTTGGAAAATTTCACCATACTGTTTATAATAACATCAACATCAGGTTTATCTGAAGAATTTCCATACAAAACAGCATTCAATATATCGCATTGGGCGGCAAATTTTTCATTCGCTACAGCATCGGATAAATCTTTCAAATTATTAATTTTTGAACTCGGAAAAACACTTTGTCCCCATTTAACCAAATTATCTCTTGCGCCGTGATAATCACCGAGTGCCAAATAATTACGCACACTCTTACGATAATCATAAGATTTTTGTGTTTTGTTGGTATCTTTTTTTCTGCCAAACAATAAAAAGCTTATTAATAATCCGCTTGCAAATGCCGCCGCAATTGCCAATATCATATCCGACTTATCTGATTTTTGCCTCGGCTCTGCAGTTTCCTTTTCAGGTTCAACCTTACCAGCATCGATTTTCGGAGAAATTTGTTCTTTCAACGGTTCATTTTGTAAGGCTTCATATTTTTCATTCGGCTTAACTTCGACATTTTCGGCAGCAATAACCGTTTTTTCCGTCTTTTGAGTTATAACGTTAAACCACGGGATTACAATTTCAGGTATACGCATTTTTCCGCTTTTTTGCGGAATATACACTACTCTGATAATTTCCTGCGATAATATTTTATTTTCGTGTATGGTTGAAGAATATTGCGGTTTATCCGGATATTGTTTCCAAGACGAATTTTCTTCAAATTCTATTTCGGGAAGCTGATTTTCCGAAACTCCCGAAGCCGTGACGGTAATTTCACGAGCAACCGTTTCTCCTACTTTAAAATTAGGTTTTTCATCAACCCATCTGGCATCAGCCACCAATATTTCGGCCGGTACCCAACTTTGTCTGCCGTAATCATTCGGTATAGGTTTAACTTCTATTGTTTCCGGTTTAGATTTTATAAGAACCGGTTTTTGAACACCGAACATTGCTCCCATATCAACATCCAATAATTGCCATAAACTATCGCCGATTGTACGTTTCGGAGAATTTTCGTAAGTAACATAAAAACCTTCCACTTGTGCCTGCGGCAATTCTTGTTTTCCGCTCTTTTGCGGAAAGAAAACATAATTTATTTTTGTTATTATTTCCCCGTCTTTTTGCGTGCTTTCAAAATCGCCAACTCTTTTTATTATCCATTCATCACTGTTTTCAAAATGCGGCTCAGCGCTTAATTGTAAATTACGATTGCTGCCGATTGTTAAAACTGCGGAAATTTCCTGTTCAACATACGGATTTTTGTTTTCAACTTTCAAATCCGCCCAAAAATTTGCCATCTGTGCAATATCTTTATTATCACTACCGGATTTTTTTTGCTCTTTTTTTATTTTATCAGCCGACAACACTTCAATTTCTACCGGTAAGCTTTGATAATTTCCGGCACTGACCGACGGAATTACCTGTTTTCCTTCGTTTTTAGGCAGCAAAGTTATCAGCCATTCTCTTTTTTGCGTTGTCACACCGTTGATAATACTGGTATTCATTGATGATGATGTAGAGTAAATGTTAAAATCTTTCTGCAGCACACCTAAATCCGGTTGTATACTTCCGCCATCGCTGCCGTTGTATGACAAGCGAAAATCTATGGTTTCTCCGTAAGCTATTTTAGAATTGTCAACAGTTGCCGTCAAATCGGCAGAAAACACCGAAAACGGAAATATCGCAACACATATCGAAACCGCCGAGAAAAATTTTTTCATCATTCTAACCGCCTCACTTTTCATTATACCTGTTCAATTGATATTCTTTTTTAATCAAAGCACGCAAAAGACCGCCCTTATCCTCGGGAACATCTCTGAATTTTTGCAAACGAGCCTTGATTTTTTCTTTTTCATCGTCTGATTTAGCTCCGGCTTGTGTCTGCAAAGATTTTGCCAATTGCTCCGATTGCTCGTCCTCATTACCATACTGAGATTGCTTATCTGCTTCAACCTCATTATCAGCATTTTCATCTTCTTTATTTTCCGCCTGCTTTTGGTTTGGCTGTTGAGGCATATTTTCATCGCTGTTCTCAGGACCATTGCCGTTACCGTCAGGATTTTGAGGCTGCTCTCCGTTCTGTTGCTCGGAATCTTGTTTTTGTTGCTTATTGTCTTCACCTTCCTGTGGTTGCTTATTTTGCTGTGCATTCGGTTGTTGTTCGTCTTGTTGCTGTTCGTTCTGTTGTTGCTGTTTTTCCTGCTTTTGCTGTTCATTTTGTTGCTGCGGCTGCTCGCTTTGCTGATTTTGAGGCTTGCTTTGCTGTTGTTGTTTCTGCTTCTTTTGTTCCGAACTTTGCTGCTGTTGCTGCTGATTTTGATTATTTTGCTGTTGCTGCTGCATTTTTTTCAAGTATTCCAAATTAAAACGCGCATCTTCAAAATCGGGTTCTTGCTGCAATACCTGTTCATATTTTTCGATAGCTTCGGCTATTTTTCCCGATTTTGCCAAAGCGTTACCCTGATTATACAAAGATGTATTATCAGAACCTTTCATAAAATTTTCGTAAGCTTTATCAAATTTGCCCTCCCTATATAAGGCAGCAGCTTTCCAAGAAGCAATGTCAAACTTATCGGCAGCTTCCGTATAATTTTGTTTTTCAAAGGCTTTCATTGCCTCCTGATTATTGTTCAAAAACCACCCTGCTTTAGCCGGCTGCATTCCTAAAATCAAAACCAAACAAGATATTAAAACGCCTTTGCGGAAAAAATAAAGCATTAACAATGCCGGAAGCCAAAACAGATAGTATCCCATATCTTCCCATATTGTCTGCATATTTTCGCTTTGTTTCAATTCTTTGGCGTAAATATTATTGATTTTATTAATCAATACTTGCGGATTTTGCTGATAATCCAAATAAATTCCCTGTCCTTTATCGGCAATCATTTCCAGCTTTTCATTTTTTTCACCGCTCACCTTAATTATATTTACGTCAAATCCGAGTGCTCCTGCAGAAGCTGAGCTAGCCAAAGCAGCATCAAACCTCTCTCCCACATCAGCGGTTAAAATTACCATATTACCTTTTTCATAGCCTGATTTTTGCATTCTTTCCACCGCCAAATCAATTGCCCTGTCGAGTCTGTCACCGTTCTCAGGCAACACATCATCATCAAGTTGCGAAAGTAAATTTTCTATCAGTGAAGTATCTTCTGTCAAAGGAGATATCACAAACGGCTCCTTGCTGTACACCATTAATCCGGTTTCGGTTGATTGGAAATTTTTAAGTAAATCGGTAACCACATATTCGGCGCGTACGATTCGGCTCGGCGAAACATCTTTAGCCCACATATCGGTAGACATATTCACCATTATTATTACCGGATTATCCACGCTTAAAGCCGGATTTTGCTTTTTTACCCACGTCGGTCCGGCCAGAGAAAGCAAAATCAAAACGGAAATAAGCGTCAATAAAATATACGGAAATTTACGTTGCTTATTTTGCCCCTTTATCAACAAGAAATTAAGCAAATGTTCATCGCAAATTTTTGCCCACGAAGATTGTATGCTGTCATTTTTGAGAACACGCCATCCGAAAATAATAGGTAATACCAAGACCGGTAACCAATAAGGACGCAAAAAATGAAAATCCTGTAACCACTCCATTTTAACCTATACCTTCCGCAACAACGCAAACATCAACAAAAACAATAATAACGCCAATCCGGCCGGATAATAGAACAAATCTTTGGTTTCCTGCACAAAACGTCCTTCCCTTTCCTGTGCTTCCAGTTTGTTTATTTCATCATATATTTTCATCAATGATTGCACATCTTTGGCTCTGAAATAACGTCCCTTGGTTACATCAGCCAAATACTTCAAACCTTCCTCATCTATCCCTTGCTGAACCGGTATGTTAAAAAGCCCGCCGAAAAACGGCTCGGTATCACTTCCGGCACCAATGGTGTATATTTTGACTTTTTCCTGCTCTGCCAACTTAATTGCTTGCGGAAAAGACAAACTGCCGTCATTATTTTCTCCGTCGGTCAACAGTATGATTACTTTGTTATCGGTTTTGGTATTTTCTTTGGCCAAATTCTTAAGAGCTACACCGATTGCATCACCTATAGAAGTAGAATTTCCGGCCATTCCGGCGTCAACACTGTACAGCACTTCCTTTAATGATTGCCTGTCATAAGTCAACGGCACTTGCATATATGCTCTGGTTCCGAATACCACAAGACCTATTCTGTCTTCCGTTCTTTCATCGACAAAGCGGCTGATTACGCTTTTTACCGCCTCCAATCTCGTATAATATCTGTTTTGAAAGTTGAAATCACGCTCATTCATTGAAGTTGATATATCCGCCACCAGCATAATATCTCGTCCTTCGTGGTGAACTTTCAAGGGTTCTCCCACCCATTGCGGACGACACAATGCCAGCACGGTCAATCCCCAGACAACAGCCAATCCCCAAATACCAAACCACGAAACTTTCAGACTCGTATTTTGGAAGTATCTCCCGACTTTATTTTGTTCCTTAATCTTTATAATATCGCTTATAAAAGGTATTTTCAAAGCATCACCGTACATTTTACCGGCAATCGGTAAAATGTAATATGAAATAAACGGCAGCAACAACAGCCACAGCATATCGGGATAGGCTAAACTTATCATAAATTATCTCCTATCCATTCGTAACAAAAATTCCACAACTTTTGCTGTTTTTCTTTACTGTATAATTCCGAATCTTTCGGCATAAACGGGGCATTTTTTAACAATTCCGATGTTTCAGCATCCAAAATATGTTTGCTTTTATCATTTAAAAAAGATATCCATTCATCTCCCATAAGAGCAACCGCTTCCGGATACTTGCGCACACATATCCGCCGCAAGATTTCCGACATCCGCACAACTGCTTCCAAATCATAAATATCCCGCAACCTGTTGAGTAATTTTCGAGCATAAATACGAGCGCTGGTACGACGAATCCATATACATACTTTTACCAAAACAATTAAACCGATTATCGATAACAACAAAAACCACCAACCGTATGCAAGCGGAAAAAACGGCACACCATCCGCTGGTAAGTGAATATCTCGTAATTCCGGCAAGTTATCCATCTTTGCTATTATCTCCTTTTTTCAATCTTTCATAGATGTAGGTTTGAAAACAACAAATATCAAGTTTTTTATTTACGCGCATACTTCGGTTTTTTAGCCGGAACTCTTATTTTGCTTGAAGTTTTTGAGTTTACAGATAATTTATTTTGACGTAATTTTCCGGACGATTGTTTCGGCGGATAAATTATTTTGCCCTTATACGTCAATTGCTCCGCTTCAACTTTTTCATTTTTTTCATCTTTTTCATTCGATATTTGCTCGGTTTCTTGATTTTTATTCTCAGTCGGCTCTTTGGGTTCTACATTTTCGGAAGCTGCCGTATTCTTGTTTTCCTGCCGAATATTTTCTTTTTCAACAATCGGTTCGGGTTGAGATTGATTCTCGGCAGATGCAATCACTTTTTCACCATCGGTTTGCTCGGAAGGCACTGCTTGTCCGTTTTCCGCATCATTATCCTGCTGTTCCTGCATTTTACCGGCTAAAATTTCAGCAGTATGCCCCAAAACTTTTTCTTCTTTCTTGGTTTCCGGAGTTTTACCGATTTGCTCTGAGGAAGCATCAATTTGTTTAACACGACGCTTAAATTCGGCAAGCTGACCGCCGTATAAATCGTTACCGGTGGCCACTTTAGCTTTAAGCGGATTAATTCGCTGACCGTGCCGTAAAATTTCAAAATGCAAGTGCGGACCGGTAGATCTGCCGGTGCTTCCCACATAACCTATGACCTGTCCTTTTTTAACTCGTATCCCCGGACGTATACCTGACGCGAATCTTTGCATATGACCATATGCGGTTTCATACTCCGAATTATGACGAATCTTCACAAAATTACCGTATCCGTTAACGTAGCGAGCCATCTCAACCGTACCATTACCGCTGGCGTAAATAGCTGTTCCTCTCGGGGCGGCGTAATCAACCCCGCTGTGGAATTTGGTGGTTTTATATATCGGATGGCGGCGATAACCGAACAAAGAAGAAATACGGGCATTCCGCATTGCTAAAGGTTTAATATCCAAACCGGTCTTTTTAGCCTGCCCGCGTTCATCATAAAAATTATCTTTAAAGCGATATATTTTATACAAGCGATTCTTGATGTTAAATGAAGCAAACAACAATGCACCGATTTTCACCACATCTCCGTTTGAAGCTTTGCTGACTTCATATTTGACGCTAAAGGAATCACCTTTGCTGATATCGGTACGAAAATTAATCTGATGCGACATACGATTGATAATTTCTCCGGCCAAACGTTGAGGAACTCCGGCGTTGACCAAAGATGCCGATACCGAGCCGCTTACTTTTCCGTTAACGACCTTTACATCTTTGGCAAATTTCTCGTGAACGGCTTTAGCTTCATACTTATCATATTCATTCATTCTTAAAATATATTTACTGCCGCGCTCCGGCTGAATAATTAAAGTATCGAGTGCTTCCAATTGACGGGATTGTATATCAAACGTAGCGGTCAACTCGATATACTGCCCGATTTTCAAATTACGGGCATCAAAAACTTTGCGAAACACATTATAAGCTTCGGTAGCATTTTTGTTGTCCATACCGAGTTTGGTTAACATACCTATAAAAGTATCGCCTGATTTGACCACCAAAACCCGTCTTTCTTTTTGGTAAATACCCGATATTTCTCCGTAATCCTTAACATATTTCGGCTTAGCGGTAACCGGCATAACAATATTTTTATCCGTTTGCACACTTTCCAATCGCCGCGAGATAACATCATTATCGCTCAACAGCTTAATATCATTAACCTGCATATATACTACCTCAAACGGATTATCCTGTGCCGAATCATTAAAAGCCGGAATCAAAATATCGGAACCGAGATCATAATTTTCTTCCGTATTGTGATAAATAGGTAATTTAGGCTTATCTGAAACGCTTTTATTAATCAAAGAAAGCAATAATGCACAGGTAATAGCAAACGCATAACCGGCCAGCAACATCGTTTCAATGCGGCGGCGGCGAAGTTTTTTTCTCAAACTGTTAAATGCAGGCATACTTTCATCCATTCACTAATAACGTGCCAATAATACTTTTTTTTAAATTTTATGCAAGCAGATAATAAAGTTATACCATTCGAAAGCAGATTTTTTCCACAACATACAAAAAAAAATAAAAAATACAAAAAAAAGTATTGCAATTTAAAAAATCTTTGTATATAAGGAACGAGTGTCGAGTGGGGGCGTAGTTCAGTTGGTTAGAATGCATGCCTGTCACGCATGAGGTCGCGAGTTCGAGCCTCGTCGCTCCCGCCACTAAAACAAAAAGAGTGCCTGTAACGGCACTTTTTTTGTTTTAAGTTACAGAATAAACGGCTTGAACGAACGACCGAATGAGTCTCATCGTCAAAGATGGGGCAAGAGTAAAAAATCGGCAAAATTATAATCAATCTTGCCTGTTTATAAATAGATATCCCCCAGTAAACTGGGGGTTCTATAGAAAAGGCTCTCTTTGGAGAGCCTTTTCGTTACAGCTCCAGTCGGAGCTG
>JAFUSH010000088.1 GCA_017471705.1 Alphaproteobacteria bacterium
GCATATCAGATTTTTGAAGATTACCAAAGCGCAATGCACCGCACGCATACGCCGGAATTTGAAATGGGCAGAACCTTAAAAATTGATGCCACGCATTTTCCGTTGCCGATGGATAAAATCTGTGCCTTTATTGACAGCTCCGATACACTAAAACCCAATTCGAGAACAAGTGATGGCCGATAAATTGCTGATTGTGGATTGCGACGGCGTTTTGTATCATCCGTCCGAGCTTGACATTAACGCTATGGTGTATGCGTTTAATGAGGTATGCGACGACTTCGGCTTAAAAGACAAAAAGTTTAATTATATTGAAAATTGCACCCGCGACAAACCCATCAGCGGATTTTACAATTATATCGCTTCCGTGGCGCAGAAAGTTGATGTGCCGACCGAAGATTTTATCTTAAAAATGGTGGCGCATATTGACTATTCCGGCATAAAAGCCGACAGCGACGGCATTTTGCAAAAATTATCAAAGCTCAGCAAAAAGTGTCAGATTTGTATTTGCACCAACAATCATCTGGCGCATTTAAATCATGTCTTAAAGGCAAAATTTAATATTGAGGCAGACAATTTGCCGTTTGCGGTGTTTGATATGCGTTTTGCCGAGAAAAACGGTAATTTTTATGCCAAAGAATCCCCGTATTTTGTGGCTAAACTTGAACAGTATTTCGGTATTCCGGTGCGTAATTTTGTATGGATTGACGACAATCCGAACATATTGGAGAAAGTTAAGTCATTCGGCAGTCAGAGCATACAGGTAACAGACGAAAATCGTCTTAAGGATATTTTAGAGTATTTAGAAGAAAAGGAATATATAAAATGACTAAGATTATAGCCGGTTTCGGCGGTGTTGGCAAAACAACGCTGGCAAAAAAATATAAGAACGTTTTGGATTTGGAATCTACGCCATATAAATATGTGGTTGAAAATTATGAGCAATATGACGCCGAGGCCGTTAAAGGTCAAGGTATTGCTAAAAAAGAACTTAATCCGGATTTTCCGCATAATTACGTTGCCGCCGTTCAAGAAAATATCGGTAAATACGATTATATCCTCGTTTGGTGTCATCCGGAGCAGTCTTTGCCACATTTAGATAAAGCCGGTATTGATTATGAGATATTTTTACCGACACGCGAAGCTTTAGACGAGTATCGTCAGCGTTTTATCAATCGCGGCAATTCAGAAGAATACGTTAACCGCGTCAGCTCTAAAGAGGGCTACGACAAACGGTTGCCGCAATGGCAGGCACTCGGCAAACCAATGGTGTTTTTAGAGGCCGGCGAGACATTGGAAAGCTATTTGCAAGCACATCCTAATTATCCCAAACTCCTACCGAGAGAGATAAATCCGCTCAATCTCAAAAAATCAAAATCCGAAATAGAACGATAAAAATTCACATTGCCAAAAATTTATTCTTGACAAAACTTGCGAAAAGTGTTATCTTCAACGTAGAAATTGAATTATATTAGTTTATTATTAGAACCTCGTGAAAAGGCACGAGTAATTAGAGGCTTATGGTTATTGATCAAACGACACTTTTGTTAGTAGTGATCCTTATGGGAATTGCTGCGTTAGTATTGATTGCAGCTCTTTCTATGACATCAGTTAAATGGTAAGTGCGTATGAAAGCTTTTTTGAAGTGTTTTCTGAACGGCTATGTGTTATTGCTCTTAGTAGCGACATTAGCTCTGGCTTACGGGTTCTACCATATTACTCCGATGCTTTCGGCTTGGTGGCAACAAGCACTTGCCATTTTGGGCGTGTTGGTGTTTGAAGATTTGCTAGCCTTTGTTATCAGTTGGCGTATTATCTTGATATGGAAAAGAAGTTCCAATACTTATGATACCAGAATAATAGGTATCGCAGTGATGTTTTACACTTGCTACATTGGATCAGGCATTTTCCTCGGAATTTACGCTTGGATGACAAATCCTTGGCTGTTTTTAACAACAGCAGCTTTGGTATTTATCTTCGGACTTCTCGGCGTTGGTATTGTTAATGCGCCCTATCGCACTATGAAAAAGTTTGACAAGTTTATTGGATAATCTCTAACAATAACACCTCACAGTTTAATCGCTGTGAGGTGTTTTTGTTTTTATTAGTTGCCTTGCAGAAAACCCCGTATTTATACGGGGATGAATGTTAAGGCGTTAGAATAACGCCGTTCCGCACTGAAAGTGCGGTCAAACCGCAAGGTTTGTAGCGTTAATAGTACCACCAGTTTACTGGTGGA
>JAFUSH010000089.1 GCA_017471705.1 Alphaproteobacteria bacterium
GGAAAAGATTTAACGGCGTTCAATGGAGGAACAATTAATATTGTAGCAGCCGAAGGCGGCGGAGGTGGAGGCAGTGAAACCCAAGCTGCTACTATAGCCACAATAGCGGGTTATAATATTATTAAACAAACCGACGGACTAACAGATCCACCGGCAATGGATTGTTCAACTTACTTAGGAAATTCTAAGTATCCTGAAATTACTCACTGCCCATACTCAGGAGAAAGTGACTACTGGGTAGGAGCGTTGGTAGCTTGCAAAGACATGGGAGGACACCTACCAACCATGACAGAACTGGCGAACATAGCTAAGGTGATTTATCCAAGCAAAGCAGGCTCAATTAGTGCATACGACACCGGTGTATCAGCAAGCTGGGATACTACAGAAGTAGCAAAACTGGGCATTGACCCTTCTTCTGTGTCGTACTTCACCCTGTGGTCGTCAGAGGAGTACTCGAGTACGAGCAATGGCTCTCGCTTCCGCACCTTCAACAGTGGTCACACGTACGGTGGTAGCTACTACAGTCGCGATTACTCCGGTACCAGGTTCGTTTGCCTGGCGGATAACTAATATTACTTTTTGTTAATAATACGTATCCCTCCGGTTCTTTTTATGTATAATAATTAGACGAAGAGGGATATCTTATGGGGCAGGTTTTAAACCGAACTAACATAGCTGATTTTGTTGACAAGCTTAGAAAGAGCGGCAAGACTACGGTTGCTACAAACGGATGTTTTGATATTTTGCATGTTGGTCATGTACGCTATTTACAAAAAACAAAATCCTTTGCGGATTATTCTATTGTTTTATTAAATTCTGACAAATCTGTACGCAGTATAAAGGGTCCTTCTCGCCCGATAAATAACGAAAATGACAGAGCTGAAATCTTGTGTGCTTTATCTTGTGTTGATTATGTAGTATTGTTTGACGAGGATAGCCCGCGAGATTTGCTTGACGAAATCAAGCCCGATGTTTATACAAAAGGTGCTGATTACACAATGGAGACTCTACCCGAAGCTGATATTATGAAAAAAAATGGCATAAGAGTTGAATTTATTGAGTTTGTGGATGGAAAATCCACGACAAAATTGATAAATCGCATAAATTGTGAATCGTGAATTGACCTTCACGATTCACGACTCACAACTTACGATTAAAATAAGGAGAATAAATAATGAAATCATTTACGGTTGATGAAATTACACAAATTGTAGGCGGTATGTTAACAAAGGCACAAAGTCCGGAAATTACACATATTGCACCTCCACTTTTGAGTGACGAGAACACTTTGGCTTTAGCTCTTGGAGAAGATGAGATTGCTAATCTTGCAAAATCAAAAGCCAGAGCTGCACTTGTTCCTTTGGGGGTACAAATTGATGGACTCACTACTATAGAAGTTGAAAGACCTCGTCTTGCAATGATGAAGTTGTTAAATTTGTTTTATGTTCCACCGGTTGTGAACAAAGATATTCATCCTACTGCTGTTGTTGATCCGAGTGCAAAACTTGGTCAGAATGTATGTGTAGGACCAAATGTTGTGATTTCAGCTGATGCTGTAATTGGTGATAATACAAAGATTTTAGCAAATTCTTATATCGGAAGCGGTGTAAAAATTGGCAATAATTGTTTCTTCCATCCAAATGTAAATATTGGGGATAGAGTTCAGGTCGGAAACGATGTTATTCTTCATCACGGTGTTTCTTTGGGTGCTGACGGTTTTAGTTTCGTAACAGAAAATCCTAATAATATTGAAAATGCACGCAAAGATGGTGAAATTAAAGACGAAAATGTTGAACAAGTTATATTTAAAATTCCTTCAATTGGTTCAGTTGTAATCGGTAATAATGTAGAAATCGGTGCAAATTCAACAATCGATCGTGGAACTATCGAGAATACAGTTGTTGGTGATAATACAAAAATTGATGATCTTGTTATGATCGGTCATAATTGCCGAATAGGTAAAGGTTGTTTGATCGTTTCTCAAGTTGGTATTGCAGGAAGCTGTGTAATCGGTGATAGAGTTGTTATCGCAGGTCAAGCAGGGCTTGCAGATCATATTGAAATTGGAAGTGACACAATTATTACAGCTAAAGCAGGTGTTACAAAATCGTTCCCGCCAAAATCAATTATTGTGGGTATTCCTGCTGTTCCGAGAAAAGATTTTATTAAACAGCTTAAAACAATGAAAGATGCTCAAGATATTTTCGCAAAATTCAGAAAATATGAGCCGCTTCTTAAAGAATTTGAAGAAAATATAAATAAAGAATTATGATTACACTCAAAAAAGAAGTAAAAGTATCCGGTAACGGTTTGATGAAGAATAAAACCTGTGAGGTTACGATTTTTCCGTCTGAAGCCGGTAAAATAAGATATTTTGTAAAAGGTCAAGAATCATTTGATGCAAATATCGATAGTGTTCTGGCAACTGATCATTGTGTCGTACTCGGGAATAAAAATTCAAAAGCAATGCTGACAGAACATCTTACTGCGGCGTTAGCTTTCTGTGAAATTGATTCAGCAGATATATGCATGTCAGAAGAAGAAGTCCCTATTCTTGACGGTAGTTCAAAACTTTGGGTTGAAGCTTTTAAAAAGGTAGGTACTACAAAACCAATTTTTTCCAAAGAAAAACACTATACCGTTTCTGAGCCGGTTTATTACCTTAATGGTAAGACGAGCCTTGTCATATTGCCGGATAAAGAATTGTTTATTTCTTATGCTGTGAATTACAATCATACCGGGCTTCAACGTCGATTTGTAAATTTTGACCCTAAAAATAAAGATGAAATTATTGCGGCAAGGACTTTTGGGTTTTATCACGATTTGAAAAAGTATCAGATGCTTGGTTTTGCACAAGGTGCCAACATCGATAATACCCTTGGGTTTATGGATGATGGAACATATACAACAGAACTTCGCAGTGAAAATGAACCGATTAAACACAAAATGCTTGATTTGATCGGAGATTTGTACCTTACCGGCATAAATCCACTTAAACTTAACTGCCAGATTTTGGCAAAAGAAGCAGGACACGCGGTTCACGTAAAAGTGGCAAAAATTTTAAAAGATAAATTAATAGAAATATAAAAAAGGAGAAAATTATGTCAGAAGAAATTACACAAGAAGCTTTTAGCATGGATATTCAACAAATAATGGGGATGCTTCCGCACAGATACCCGTTTTTGTTGGTTGATAGAATAACGGAATGTGTTCCCGGCAAATATTGCAAAGGATACAAAAATCTAACTATGAATGAAGAATTTTTCCAAGGACATTTCCCGGGAAATCCTGTTATGCCGGGAGTTTTGCAACTGGAAGCTATGGCTCAATGTTCAGCTCCGATTTTGCTTAAGTTGCCTCAGTTTCAAGGGAAATTAGCACTCTATGCCGGTGTTGAAAACGCAAGATTTAAAAATATTGTAAGACCAGGTGACAAATTTGAGATGTCAATTGAACTTACAAAACTAAAAGGACCAATCTGCAAAGCTCACGGCATTGGCACAGTTGACGGCAAAGTTTGTGTCGAAGCAGATATGACCTTTGCTTTGACTTAATTTTTTAAGTTTTGTAACAGAATTTAGGGACTCTGAAATTATATAATAAGTATATACTTTATTATATATGAGAGCATTAAATAAATGCGAGTGATAATAAGAGAGAATATTTTCCGTTTAACTAAAAAAGAAGAGAGAAATTCCTATTCCTAAATTCCTGAAGAAATTTAACCCTGCCAAATGGCAGGGATTTTTTTACATATTATCTGTAAAATCGTTAATTTCTTTAAAATCAAAAAACTCTTGTACGGAAATACCAAGTCCTGCACAAACTTTTAAAATAGTGTAAACTCTTGGTTCTTTCATACCTCTTTCAATTTCACTTAAGCCGCCTTTTGCAATGCCACTCTGGTAAGCAAACTTTTCCATAGTCAAATTATGCCTTTTCCGTAATTCAACTATTCGTTTACATAATATTTTGTTGAGTTCCTTACTTGTCATTGTTCAAGAATTATCCGTGATGATTATCATTGCTACAGCATTAACTCAAAAGAATTATAAGCCGGTTTATTAATTTTAAAACTTGATTATTAATTAACGATTTTCACACCGGAACTTGTTCCAAGTCGTGATGCTCCCGCATTTATCATATCTAAGGCAGTCTGTTTATCGCGAATGCCACCGGATGCTTTTACACTCAATCCTGAATCTTTAACCGTATTAAACATTAATTCAACATCCTCTGCTTTAGCTCCCACGCCGCCTTTCACAAATCCCGTAGATGTTTTGACAAAATCAGCACCGCCAGATATTGCACATTGGCAAGCATAAACAATATCTTCCTTTGTCAAAAGATCAGTTTCTATAATAACCTTTAAATTATGACCGGAGCAAGCTCTTTTTATAGAATTAATCTCGTTTACGATAAAATCTTTTTCTCGATCTTTCAACTTTGTAACATTGATTACCATATCAATTTCATCTGCACCATCTTCAATAGCCTTTTTCGTTTCAAAAACTTTAACATCCGTTGTGTTTGCTCCCAGAGGAAAACCAATTACCGTAACTATTTTTACCTCGCTATCCTTAAGGTTTTCTTTTGCAAGTTTCACATAACACGGGTTTACACAAACTCCATAAAAATGGTTTTCCTTTGCTTCTGCAAAAAGTTTTAGCAAATCCGATTCTTTAGCATCTTGTTTTAACAATGTGTGTTCAATGTAATTGTTTAGATTTTCCATATTTTCTCCTTTTATTTGTCAATTATAAAATATTTTCTAAAATCTCTGAAACCTGATCCGAATGATTAAGAGTAAAAAAGTGCAAGCCGCAAACCCCAAATTCAATCAAATCAAGACATTGCTTAATCGCATATTCAGTACCAATTTTTTTTGCATCCTCAGGGAATTTTTCAAGATCGTCTTTCAATTTCTTCGGGAAACTTACCCTTGCCATAGAAGTCATCTTTTCTATCTGAGAAGCACTACGAATAGGCATAATTCCCGCAACAACCGGAAGATTAATGCCACTGGCACAAACTTTTTCAACATAATGAAAAAACTTATTATTATCAAAAAATAACTGCGTAAAAATTGCACTCGCACCGGCATCAACTTTTTTCTTAAGATTTTTGATATCCGATATCAGATTCGGACTTTCGATATGACCTTCCGGATAACCTGCAACACCTATAGAAAGCGTCGTTTTTTCTTTAATAAACTCTACAAGTTCATTCGCATGTCGAAAATCAAGACTTGTCTGATCAATATACTCCGGAATATCTCCCCGAAGTGCCAAAATATTTTCAATACCAAGATTTTCAATTGCAATTATGTGATCTTCTATTTCCGAACGCAAAGAAGAAACACAAGTAAAATGTGGCATTAAATTAAATTCCAAATCTCGAATACTCTTCAAATCTTCAAATGAAAACCTGTTTAACCCGCCATTTGCACCATAAGTCAACGAAATTAAAACAGGATCGAAACTCTTTAGTATCCTCAACTCCTCAAAAAGTTGGGAAATATCATTATTCTTTGGTGGAAAAACTTCAAAAGAAATTTTTGGAGAAAAATTTTCAACCCCGCCAAACATTTTTGATTGATAAATCTCTGCCAATTCCATACCGAAATTATATCACAATAAAAAGCCGGAATAATATCCGGCTTTTTTACGGTTTAATTAGCTATGCAAACAACGCGGACAGAGCCGCTACTGCGGTCGTAGTAGCCGTCCCACCTCGTGCCCGAACTGTCGAAGTAGCGGTACCACGCATCGTACGAGTCGTTCTCGAGGTCACCCCAAAGGTAGAACCCCGAAGCGGAGTCTTCTATGCCCAGTTTTGCTGTTACGCTCTTATCCCACTCGTTTGCAGTTGGGTCTGTATAGTTGTAACCTTCTGATTCGCTGATTGAATCATCATTGTAAATTGCCTGAGCTATTTTTGCCAATTCAGAGGCGTTTGGTAATCTGCCGCCTTGATTTTTACACTCAACCATTGCTCCTACCCAGTAGTCATCGTTGTTGTTGAATGTACAATCAGTAATACTGTAACCTGGTTGACCTTTGTAATCGCTGCAACTTACCGGTGTTGGAACTTTTGCCTGACTAATTATCTTCACTCCACCTATCTCTATATAAGAATCTTCAAGTTTTGCTCCATTAAATGA
>JAFUSH010000007.1 GCA_017471705.1 Alphaproteobacteria bacterium
CCTGATACTTAAACCTTGTTTTATGATATTTTTGTACTTCTTTAACTCGTTCTTTTCCATAGAATACCTCTCGTTTGAGATATTCTACTGTTCCGTTTTTATTTTTGGAATCTCTGTTCCGTTTTAAATTTGTTTTAACACCAAAAATTTTTACTTTTAGGTATTTTTACTTGATTTTAAACAAATTGCTGTTATACCGATTGTACGTTTTGCGATTATTCTTACAATTATATATGTATAACTTAAAAGCAGGGATCGTAGAAGCCGAACCCGCAAGACTATGGTAAACAATATTTTTATCTACGGTATCGTTGAACACGTGACTATCGGTACAAACCGCGCGTATTTACGATTTAAGTCCTACAAAAAGGTCCGTTTCAGTGTGGTTGAGTCAGTCAGTAAAGTCATCGAGGTGCATTTCACCGATGACAACCTCAAGCGCAATCGCAAGGAGCTGATGACGTTGAAGGTCGGTGATAAAGTCGAAGTCAACGCCAAAAAGAAAAATGAATTTCCTCCGGCCTACATTGTCACTAACCAGACAACAAAAAATGATTGCACCCCGATTACCGACTTTTTGTAATTAAAAGCCTCCGTTTCAAGGAGGCTTTTAGCTTTTATCTTTCTAATTTTTTATAGCGGATACGGTGCGGATTGCAGGCTTCATCACCCAGACGAGCCTTTTTATCTTTTTCGTAATCCTCAAAATTACCTTCAAACCATTCAACGTGCCCGTTGTCTTCATACGCCAAAATATGCGTCGCTAAACGATCCAAAAACCAACGGTCGTGAGAAGTTACCAAAACACACCCCGGATAAGAACTTATACCTTCCTCCAATGAACGCAGAGTATCAACGTCCAAATCATTGGTAGGTTCATCCAAAAGAATAACATTAGCACCTTTTCTCAGCATTTTGGCTAAATGAACGCGATTACGTTCTCCGCCGGACAATAATCCTACTTTTTTCTGCTGATCGGCGCCCTTAAAATTAAATTGTCCGACATAAGCGCGAGAAGATACTTCGTTTTTACCAAGTTCAATCATATCCAAACCGTCAGAAATCTCTTCCCACACATTTTTATCCGGATTAAGTTCATCACGCGATTGGTCTACATACCCCAAATCGACGGTTTCTCCCAGACGAATTGTTCCGCTGTCCGGCTTTTCCTGTCCGGTAATCATTTTAAACAATGTCGTTTTACCGGCACCATTCGGACCTATAATTCCCACAATGGCACCCTTCGGAATTTTAAATGACAAATCATCAATTAAAACTTTATCTCCAAAAGATTTTGTAATATGCTCGGCTTCAATAACCAAATCCCCCAGCCTTTCGGTCATCGGAATATTGATATGAGCAGTGGTAATTTTTTCTTTTGTTGCCTGCGACAAAAGTTCGTCATAAGCATTGATACGAGCCTTAGATTTTGCCTGACGTGCTTTCGGATTTTTATGTATCCATTCCAATTCACGCGCTAAAGTTCGCTGGCGAGCATTTTCTTCGCGAGATTCTTGCTCAAGACGCTTTTGTTTTTGCTCCAACCACGAAGTATAATTACCTTCGTATGGAATGCCCTGCCCACGATCAAGTTCTAAAATCCAACCGGTTACATTGTCCAAGAAATATCTGTCGTGGGTTACCATAACCACCGTACCGTTATAATCGCGCAAATGGTGTTCCAACCACGCAACCGATTCGGCATCAAGATGGTTTGTCGGTTCATCTAACAACAGCATATCAGGTTTTTGTAAAAGCAATCTGCACAAGGCAACTCGGCGTTTTTCGCCGCCGGAAAGCTTGGTAACATCGGCATCGGCGGGAGGGCAACGCAGAGCATCCATAGCAATTTGTACGGTCCTTTCAATATCCCAACCATTTACGGCGTCAATTTTTTCCTGCAATTCTGCCTGTTCGGCAATAAGATTATTCATCTCATCATCAGTCATCGGTTCGGCAAATTTAGCGGAAACCTCTTCAAAACGGCGTAATAATTCCTGAGTTTCGCTCAAGCCGTCCATAACATTTTCCATCACAGTTTTAGACGGATCCAATTTAGGTTCCTGCTCCAGATAACCCACCTTAACTCCATCAGCTGCCCAAGCTTCACCGTTAAATTCTTTATCGACTCCGGCCATAATTTTCAAAAGTGTTGATTTACCGGCACCATTAACCCCCAAAACACCAATTTTAGCCCCCGGTAAAAAAGACAAAGTAATGTTTTTAAAAAGTTCTCGTCCTCCCGATAAAACTTTGGTTAAATTTTGCATAACGAAAATATACTGGTATGCCGCCATTATAGTAGCTCCTTAGATAAATGTTTTATAATTTAAAATTGCTTTGAGATGCTTTCATACTGTGCATCATACAAAGGTACCTGCTTGGCATTTTGCGCGTTTTTTTTCGCTAATGCAACAGATTTTTTATAAGCTGCATCTGCCTTTATAAAAGCTTCTCTATCCTTAACATATAATTTTGCCGCGGTATAAGGACGACGCGGAGTAATTACAGTTCCGTCATAAAGTTTAATACGCCCGTCGGAATAAAGTACACTTTGAAAAATTTTCTGATTATCAAATTCTTCTCTGATAATATCACAATCAGCAAAGTTTGCCGCCTCCATCGCCATAAAAGCATCGACTTTTCCGGCATTATATCGTTCCATTCCGTCTTGCTGCATTTGATCATTAGCCGCTTTACTTACCACTATTGCCCGCGCCAACAATTCAAACTGATGATATTTTTGCGATTTACAAGCCAATCCTTGCCCGCATACAGTTCCCAATGCGTACATTTCCTCGGTATACGAAATCTTATCGGCGGCAGTTGCCGTTTGGGCGTATACCGCAAGGGCTGAAACCACAATCATTAAAAATTTCATTTAGATTCTCCTCAAATAAAGATTGCGTATATTTTACGGCACAAAAATAAAAGATATCTTAACTTAAAACAAAAAAAATTACCGAAAACAAAAAAAAATGACTTGCAAATAAAAATATAATGATTTATACAATTCTTGTTTGTTAATATGCGTGCGTAGCTCAGTTGGCTAGAGCAACTGACTCTTAATCAGTGGGTCCAGGGTTCGAATCCCTGCGCGCGTACCAATAAAAAAGCCGGCAAAAGCCGGTTTTTTTTGTACGAGCAGTAAGGGATGCGAACACTGGAGAAAGGGTTCGACTACGAGCGAAAGCCGGACGCAAGTACGGCGGTGAGCGATAGCGAATGAGCGAAGTGAATGTAGCAAAGCGGAATAATCCCTGCGCGCGTACCAATAAAAAAGCCGGCAAAAGCCGGCTTTTTTATTGTACGAGCAGTAAGGGATGCGGCTGTTCCTATTGGGGTGATAAAAGCATATTTTATTTGTACGTAATCTTACGTTCTTTTCTTAATAAAGTAATTTTCAAAACGGTTAATTATCTTTTTCCAAAAAAATTGTCTTTCGCATTTACGTAAAAATGTAACAATTTCCTTATTTTCAGACAATACTTTGTTGCGTTTTAAATATATGCAAGCTGAGAGTTTGTACATATCGTGAGCGGTAACATCGGCACCGTTTGCCACTAAATAGCGAATAACTTCAGCATCTTGATTAAACTCCGCCGCCGACATCAATACCGTATATCCTCGTGTTGTTGCATAATTTACATCAGCACCGTTTTGCACCAACAACTTAACTGTTTCAAGACTATTCCAATGGCAGGCACACATTAATGCGGAATTAGAACGCAATTCCGACAATGCATTAACATCAGCACCAAACTGCAATAGTGTTTCAATAATTTTTACGTTACGACAATAGCGGCAGGCCAACATAAGTGGTGTTTTACCGCTTATGCCGTGCATATTAACGTCTTTGCCTTGTTGTAGTTCGGCAAATAAATCTCCCGATATTGCCGTTTTCCAAAAGCTGTCACAAAGCAAATTTTCAAACTTTAGCGCTGCCAAAATATCGGTGCAACCGGTCAAGGCGGGATTTTCCGCCGCATAATCCTCTGCAGTTTTGCCGTCCTTATCTCTATAGTATGGATCAGGCTGAAAATTAAAATACCAGCGAATCACTTCCGGAGACGGACAGTATTGACAAGCATACATCAGAGCGGTTTTACCATTGTCATTCGGAAAAATATCAATCGAGCGCGTATCAATAACTACCGCCAGTTGCGGAATGGTAGCATTTTCCCAAAAATCAGCCGTATACGCTAAATCATAGTAAGCGTCTATTTCTTCCGGTTGAGCAGTATCCCACCACTCCTCGTGCGCCTGTGGAATATCTTGTGCATATTTCAACGCCTTTTCCAAAAGCTTTTCCTGTGGTGTTTTTTCTCTTTTTGCAAAGTTCGAATACATATTTGTTCCCTGTTTATAAAAAAGAATAAATATTTTTTAAGCGCTGTGTTTTATTGCCCTCGCAGACTATTATGGGTATAGATTTTCAATTCATCAAGAAAATTTTAAAATTTTTTTCAAAATAAAGAAAAATAACACAAAAACAAGGCTATTTTCACATCATATCAGACCAAAATACATTTTATCGAGTCTTATCGTCATTGCTCAGAGGCATATAAACCGCAAGAAAAATAAGGTTAAATTATGATTTGAGTATTACAATCGTAATTTATCGTTTTTTTGTACGAGCAATAAGAGAAGCGTCATCAAACTCTTTTAATGCTTGCTTGGCTTGAAACGCCAACGTTGCATCCGGACTTTTGGTCTGACGGCTTAATAACTTCCGCGTTTCCAAAATAACCCGTGCATCGGTATCAGGTAAGCCCTTCAGCATAGAATACGCACCCTTAACGCTTTTTATCGCACTATTTATAACATTATTACTATTGACAACTTCACCAAGTGATGGTATATTAGAGATAGGTTGTGGGTGCGGTGCGACATATCCGACATTCGTAGAATCCATTACTCGCCCGCTGATAGATATGTTATCAGCGGTTTTTACTTGGTTTACCAATTCCGGATATTTTCTTAATTCTTTAGCAATATCTTCAGCAGTGGCTAATCTCTCCTTTTCAGCATTTAAGGCTTATCAAATCCCAGACTGATACTTCTTATTAAAATATATAAAAAAAACGCCGCGAAATACATCCGACAGCGCTTTTAAGTATTCTTATAATTATTTTATAAAATCACTATACTTCCGGCAGCAATTCTGCCGCGGTCATCATAAGGTTCATAGCTCACTCGCTGTCCTTCGTAAAGGCGACGGATTCCTTTTTCTTCCAATTTTGTAACGTGAACAAAAATATCTTTTCCGCCTGTCGCCGGTTGAATAAAACCATAGCCTTTGCGTGTATTGAACCACTTAACAGTTCCAGTAGACATAGTTAAAACTCCTTATAAACTTATGATTAAACACTTGACGGCAGTACCAAATTCTCACCGCCAAGCAAAATACTTACTCATTTAAATCATATTGTCAAGAAGAAAATACAACTTTAAGTATATTTTTTTTATTTTATACTCTTTATATTTTTAATTGCCTGAGAAATCAACAATTTTCTATCATCTTCTATTTTGGTATCATTTGATATACTTTCCAACAAATCGACAATTCTATTTTTAATTTTAGGTTCATTTACGGCAATTCTTTGCATATAATATAATGCAGCATCAAATATTTCTTGCTTTGGATATGCCAATTGCTTGGCTATTTCCACGTATGGGAACCCCGGCAATTTATCATTATCACACTGATTTGCTGCATAATCGTTTTGAATATTTAAGGCCTCATTAATCGAAATATTCTTTCCAAACGCCTTATCTTTGTCTGTCATAAATATGTTAAAAAACTTTTCAAATATAGATTTCTGTGCCATTTTCATTCTCCGAATTAAATTTAACACATAAAATGCAAAAGTGAAGTTATTTTTACAAAAATATTTGACATCATCAAAAATTTAGCTTATATACTGGCTGTCGGTAGCTGTATTGCTTCATCGTCTAATGGTAGGACAGCGGATTCTGACTCCGTCAATCTTGGTTCGAGTCCAGGTGAAGCAGCCAACATAAACAACCACCTTTATGGTGGTTTTTTTGTTGGCTATTTTATCCTGAGGTGAAGAACCAAGCGGTTCGGAATCGCATCGCCGAGCCGTAAGCGCAACCGCGCTTGTGGCGATAGACGGCAAGATCATTGAGCGGAACGCTCAATTCTTCCAGGTGAAGCAGCCAACATAAACAACCACCTTTATGGTGGTTTTTTTGTAAATATATATTGTCATTCCTTTCACGGTGCGGCGCATCTGCGAATTAAGGAAGCTTAGATTCATTGGATTCTCGGTTACGATATAATATTTTTTGCTAAAGATATTGATAAAATATTTTTTTTATAATACACTGACGATGCTTAAATATAATTATAATATTTTTAAGAAACTGTATGTCTGTTTATCCGAAATGGTACAGAGTTCCCCTTGCAGTTTTATCAAATTTACTCCGAGGTGAACCGGAGAACTTTAAAAACTTTAAAATTATGGAAAAAGATGTTTATTCAATTTTAAAAGAAAGAAAAGATAATTATGAATATCTTTTCATGCTTCTGGACATCAGAAACGCAAAGCACAGCTGATAAAGGAGAACCACGCGTAAAAAAGGCACTCAAAAATCTGCCGGACGCAAATTGTTATTACTTATCAGTAAACGGGTTTTTAAATCCGTTTCATCAAAACCAAATGGTAACAGTGGTCATAGCGGCGGCTTGTAACTGTTCATCTTCTTAAATTAAATGCCTCATTTTTTAATGAGGCATTTTTTATCGGTAAATCGGATAACTATAATTTTTTTTATTCTTTTCTCAGATTAATCACCACATATTCCGATTTGGTGCCGGTTTTAAATTTTATAGCCCAATCGGATATGCCGGAGGTTACGATGAAATCGGTATTTCCGCGTTTTTCCAAACCATAAATTGCATCGTTGGCACCAATCCACTTGCCAACCTTATTAAACGGAAAAAGTTGTCCGCCGTGAGTATGTCCGGACAGAACCAAATCAACACCGGATTTTTCCTGATTTGCGTAATCGACCGGCTGATGATCGGCAACAATCATATACTTGCTTTTATCCAGATTCTTGACTAAATCTTCCATAGATGCACGTCTGCCGCCTTGTTCTCTGACTTCTGAAAAATCCCTTCGTCCGATAACATAAAACATATCACCAATCAAATCTGTATCGTCGCGCAATACTTTAATTCCGTTTTTCTGCAATTCATCAACCAATTCCGCAGCACTGAAACCTCTGCGTTCAGCTCCGTAATATCCTTTATCGTGATTACCGAATACAAAGTATACACCGTAAGTAGTTTTCATTTTTCCCAGAGCCTTAACAGATGCAACCATATTTTCTCTATCGGTATCGTCATCTACAAAATCCCCGACTATAATGACTATATCCGGATTCTGTTTTTGCATCTTCGATATATGCTCGGTCAATCCTTTTGCATCAAAAGTCGTTCCTATATGCGAATCGGCAAACATCAGAATTTTAATATTTTCGACATTTTTTGCAGTACTTAAATTGTACTCTGTTTTCCAAACATTATGGTCCTGATACCAGCCAAGACAAAGCGCGAATATTGCCAATATTACGGCTGTACCTCCGGCATAATAACGCATAAATACTTGTTTGCGTAGTTTTGATACAAACCAAAATAAAAAATCGCATAAAGCCCAAGCCAACGCAAAATAAATAGCGCAAATAATAGCATTCATAAAATTAATTATCAGACCTATTAAGGTAAAGATTGTAAACACAACCACAGCTCCAACTGCAACTTGTGCATTTTTTCCCTTTTGCACTAACTTAGCCATAAAACCAAAACGGCTCACCCTATCGCTTAAGTATACCAATGCCGTGCCGGTTAAGGCAAGTGTTGTGTACATAATCATCATCCACATAAACATCTTTATTCCTTTGCTGTTTGTAATATTGTATCAATAAGAGTACGATTCAAGTCAAGCGTTTTTTACATTATTGCAGGTATTTTCTCTCATAAGCTCGGATAATGAGGTAAATGCGACGTGACTTTTTGACGACGTGTACACAAATGGTACACAAGGAAAAAATCCAATAGGCACGACCTCACGCATAAGCTCGGATAATGAGGTAAATGCGCCGTGACTTTTTGACGACGCGTACACAAATGGTACACAAGGAAAAAAGTCACAAGCAGTTACCCATTAGACGAGCTTATATATCACCAAGAATAGGAGCTGCGACGACGTATATACTTACTGAGTTGACTATAAGGGAATACTGATGAGAACCCTCAAGCCTCCTAATTCACTATCTGCAAGTTGAATACTCCCGCCGTGTGAAACAATCACATCTTTAGCAATCGCCAACCCCAATCCGACTCCGCCGGTTTCTTTGTTGCGCGAACCTTCAACACGATAAAATGCTTTGAAAACATCATCACGTTTATCTGCAGGAATCCCCGGACCGTCATCATCAATGCTTAATTCCAAACGTTTATTATCGCTCTCCAACTTAACGGCAATATTTTTACCGTAATGAAAAGCATTTTCTATTACATTGGTAATTGCACGACGTAAAGCCTGTTCACGCCCCTGAACGGCGCTTACGTCATAATTGGTGGAGTATCGTATCATTGCATTGGAATTTTTACGATATTTATTAATAATACCCGACACCATTTCGTTAATATCAACAAAAGACGACTTTTCCCCGCCTTCACCGCTGACAAACGCTAAATAGCCGTCCAACATTTTTTCCATTTCATTAATATCTTGAACAAACTCTTGATTTTCTTTGCTATCCGGAAGCATTGCTACCTGTAATTTCATTCTGGTAAGCGGAGTACGCAAATCGTGAGACACTCCTGCCAACATCTGAGTTCTTTCGGAAATTTGGCGCAAAATGCGCTCTTTCATCTTAGTGAAGGCTAAACCGGCACGACGCACTTCCACCGAACCGTAAGGCTTAAATTTAGTATTTATGCCTTTACCGAAATCTTCTGCCGCCGCTGCGAGCTGAGCAATCGAACGCACCTGCACTCTTAAGAATAAAGCCGCCACCACAAACAACAAAAGAGAGGTACCTATCATCCATAACACAAAACCGAATATGGATGAACTGAATATATTTTTAACCGGTGTATTGAAAACGTACAAACCGTTTTGTGTATCAATCAATATATTCAAATTGGTATGATGCTGTTTTAAAAATACTTCCGTATCAGCCTGCGGAAATTGCCTAGCAAGTGATTCCGTGAGAAATGCCGTAACAAATTGAGTATGCTTTTTATTTTCACGCCAAATGGTATGTTTACTTTCGTTATCATAAAACGAAACATCTAAATTATACAACGACGCCGCTAATTGCTTTACTTTTTGAAAATCAACTTCTTCATTATGAAGTTTAATTACAAAAGCCATATTGGAAGAAAGATTATCCGACAATTTATTACCCACTCTTTTCCAGTTTCCGTCAAAAAAGGCATAAATAGATACGACTTGTACCACAATAAGCGGAATAAAAATCAGCAGCATTGTTCTGAAAAATAACGTCTTAGGCAAAAATCTACGTTTGATTACAGATAAAAAACCATTAACTTTTTGCGGAAATTTAATATGCATATCATACTCCTATTCTGTTAACAACATATACCCTTTGCCGCGCACCGTTTGCAAATAGCGCGGATTTTTGGAATCTTGCTCAATTTTTTTGCGTAATCTGGTAATTTGCACATCAATGGAACGAGGACTTTGTTCCACCCCCAATAATTCGGCCAACTTATCACGCGTAAAAATCTGTCCGGACTTTTGTCCTAAAATACTCAAAATAGACTGTTCTACCGGTGTAATGTGTACAATACCGATTGTCTTATTTCGCAGTTCTTTATTATTTAGATCATACGAAAAATCACCCATTTTGAGAATTTGCTTATTTTCACCGCCGATTGCCGGAACCCGACGTAAAATATTATTTATCCTCAGCACCAATTCTTTGGGTTCAAAAGGTTTAGGCAAATAATCATCAGCTCCCGCCTCCAATCCGGTTATACGATCCTGTGTTTCTCCCATAGCCGTCAAAACTATTGCCGGCACATCGCTATCGCAGCGCAACTTTTGCAAAAACTCTAACCCACTCTCTCCCGGCATCATCACATCGACAATCAGCAAATCAAATTCATACTGACGCAAAAACATTCTTGCATTTTCCGCATCTTTAGCGGCACTTACGGCATAACCGTTTTCTTGCAAATAGCGAGAAAGTAAACTACGCAATCTTAAATCATCATCAATCACTAAAATATGCGCATAATCTTTAAGCATTTGTCCTATGCGCCTACTTTATTTGCTTTTTTACGAGCGGTTGTTTTTTTCGTTTTTAATTTTTTATCGGCAGTTTTTTTAACTTTTTTTTCGACAGTCGAATTTTTAGCGGTCGATTTTTTAGGATTCTCAGCCTTAACTCCGAGCGTAACTTTTTTTACGGCAGATACTTTTTTTGCTTCTTCTGCTTTAACATATTCCAGACTTCTTTGATAGTATTGGTAGCCGGTAATAAATGTCAGAATTGCGGCAATCCACAGCAAGAGCTCGCCCAAAACACCCCAACCTATCCACAAATCTCTGAACAACATCATCGACAGAGCTGTCATTTGAAAACCGGTTTTCCATTTTGCCAGTTTCGTAACCGGCAAACCCACATTTACTTCGCGCAAAAACTCACGTAAGCCTGACACCAAAATTTCACGGCACAAAATAACAAAAGCAGGCAGAACCGTAAACGAACAACCATACATCTGCGGTTTAACCAAAATTACCACCAATGCCGTTGCCACCAGCAATTTATCGGCAATCGGATCCAAAAGGCGGCCAAACGACGAAGTTTCATTCCACGCTCTGGCCAAATAACCGTCCAAATAATCGGTTATGGACGCAGCCACAAATAATATACCGGCAAACATCGCCCACGCAAATGAAGTAAAATAAATCGACACAAAGATGAGCGGAATAACCGCTATACGCGATAAGGTTAAAATATTAGGCAAATTGTACACGAGATTTTCTCCCTCAAAAATACAGTAAATAACGTTATTATGCTGTGATTATAAACATTTTTTTTAATTATGAAAGTAATTATATATTTTTTCCGCCGTTTTTTTACTTATACCGTCTATTTTCATCAAATCGCTCAAAGATGCCGCTCTGACTTGCTCTGCCGAACCGAAGAAATTAAGCAAATCACGTTTTCGCTTGGCTCCGATACCGTCAATTTCATCAAGTGCCGATTTATATATTGATTTTGAGCGTTTTTTACGATGCGTTCCGATGGCAAATCTGTGCGCCTCATCACGAATATTTTGCATATAAAACGCTATTGACGATTGATACGGCAACGAAAAACTTTCTTGTCCCGAAATATGATAAAATTCCTTGCCGGCATTACGCTCCGGACCTTTGGAAATAGCAATAATCGTAATATCGCTCAAATCATAGTTTTTAAGCGCTTCGTGTACGGCGTGCAATTGTCCCAAACCGCCGTCCAATAATATCACATCCGGACGGTTTTCCGCACTCATACGCTCAAAACGCCTGATTAAAACTTCTTTCATCATTGCAAAATCGTCATTAGTATTTTCAGTATATTTTATATTGAATGTGCGATACGATTTCTTATCAAAACCCTGAGGAGTTGCCACAATCATTGCCCCTACGGCAAAACTGCCCTGATTATGTGAATTATCGTAAACTTCTATTCTTCGCGGTATTTTCGGTAAATTGAAATACTTTTGCATTTCTGCCAAATTTTCCTCAACGGTAGCGCTCAATGCAAGTTTACGCTCTATGGCAGCCACGGCATTTTCTTCGGCGCGCCTGATTAATTTTGCCTTATTGCCCTTTTGATAAGATTTTATTTGCGTACCTAAAGCTTTTTGTAAAAAATCGCTGTTTTCCGGTATGTGTGATATTAAAATTTCCTTAGGCGCCGTGTGATTAGCATAAAACGTACTGATAAATCCTTCTAAAATTTCACTTTCATTCATCTGAAACGCTTGTTTCGGAAAGTAAGGTATATTGCCGCAATTTTGACCGGAACGAATAAAGAATATTTGAATACAAACCATATTTTTATGTTTGACCACCGCCACGGCATCTGCTGATTTAATATCGGCGTATTCCACATTGTATCCGCCTTGAATACTGCTTAATGCGCGAATTCTGTCCCTTAAAACCATCGCCGTTTCAAAATCATTATCATCACTGGCTTTTTGCATTTGCGCAGACCATATTTCTTTGAGTTTTGTATCTTTGCCTTCCAAAAAATCAATAACCTCGCGTACCGATTGTTTATATTCATCTTTAGAAATTTTTCCCACACACGGTGCACTGCAGCGCTTAATCTGATAAAGCATACACGGTCTGTCACGATGACAAAACACGCTATCACGGCAAGAACGCAGGCGAAAAGCCTTCTGCACTATATCCATAACATTATTAACCGCCCCCGCACTGGCAAACGGTCCGAAATATTTTGCCTTATCTTTACGAGTTCCTCTGCTCTTGCACAATGCCGGAAAATCGGAATACGGATTAATCATTAAATGAGGGAAAGTTTTATCATCTTTGAGCAAAATGTTGTACTTAGGTTCTAATTTTTTAATTAAATCATTTTCCATTAACAAAGCTTTTGCTTCGTTTTCCACAATGATAAATTCCATTTTATCAACTTCGGCTACCATTCGTTTGATATGATCCGGAAGTTTATCAAAATGAGTATATGCCACAATTCTTTTTTTTATGCTTTTGGCTTTTCCCACATATAAAACCGCACCGTTTTTATCAATCATACGATAAACTCCGGGATTAACCGGAGCAATCTTCACATAATTTTTAATAACATCTATACCGTGCTTAATGTCAGACATATTACGCTCCGATTAAAACTTTAGCTGCGGCTCTGGCTTCGTCGCTGATAACTTCACCGGCCAACATACGCGCCACTTCTTCCTGTTTTTCCTTATTATTCAACTTATAAACAGTAGTTATTGTTGTTCCGTCCCTAATCGATTTTTCTACCTTGTAATGATTATCGCTGAATGCGGCAACCTGAGGAGAATGGGTAACCACCATAACCTGCACCGTTTCTCCCAATTTTGCCAATTTTTCACCTACAGCCTGAGCGGTTGCTCCGCCGATACCGCTGTCGACCTCATCAAAAACCATCGTTTCGATTTGTGAACTTTCACCTAAATTTACTTTCAAAGCTAACATCAAACGTGCCAATTCGCCGCCTGAAGCTATTTTATTCAAATTACATAAAGAGCTACCCAAATTGGTGGAAATCATAAAACAAACATCATCAATACCTTCTTCATTCCAATTTTGTTCATCTTTGAGTTTGACATCCGTAACAAAGTGAGCTTTTTCCATCTTCAGTGTTAAAAGTTCATTTTTCATTTTATCATCAAGGCGTAATGCCGTCGACATACGTTCTTCGTGCAAAATTTTTGCCTTATTGACATAGTTTTCTTTTGCTTTTTTTTCTACACTTTCCAAAGCCGATAAATCCCCTGCCGATTTTTCCAGCTTATTCAACTGTTCTTCCATTTTTTGCCATACTTGCACAAGTTCATCAACCTCAACCCTATGCTTTCGCGCCAAATCTTTTAAAGTGAATAAACGTTCTTCCACCGCATCAATATCACTTTGGTTAAGCGTAATTTCTCGCATAGCGGTTTCCAATTCTTCTCCGGCTTCTTCTGCATTAATAAGCGCCGTATCCAATAATCCGTAGATACCGGAATATTTGTCATCAAGCATAGCATTTACCCGCGAAACTGCCGTTTGAGCCTGTCTTAAAGCCTCGCGTACACTGACAGATTGTCCTTGCAGAGCATTATATGCCGAATTAAAATTATCCAAAAGTTTTTCGCTGTTCATAAGTTGAACTCGCAACTTTTCCAATTCTTCTTTTTCGTTTTCTTTCGGTTTTATGCTTTCAAATTCTTTAATCCAGTGCTTTAAGTTTTCTTCTTCACGTGCGGCATTTTCTACTTCATTTTGCAAATTTTCGCGCGCTGTCTTAACTTTTTTATAATTAAAAAAAGCCTCTTTCATATCTGCCAACGCTGCCGAATAACCGCCATAACTGTCTAAAACACCTAAATGAGTAGCCGGATTTAACAGTCCCTGATTATCAAATTGACCGTGTACCTCAACTAAATATCCGCCGATTTCTTTCAACAACTTTTGCGTTATCGGTTGGTCATTAAAAAATATTTTTCCCTTACCATCTTGTGACAGACTACGGCTTATAACAATTTCTTTGGCAAAATCCAAATTGTGTTCTTCGCATAAACTCGCTAATTTTCCGTTTTTATCGGCCGTTTCAAAACAGCCGCTGACCACTAACTTATCACACCCGTTTCTAATCATTCCTGTTTCGGCACGGTTTCCCAAAAGCAAACTGAGCGAGTCTAATAATACGGATTTTCCGGCACCAGTTTCACCGCTCAACACGGTCAAACCATCTGCCAATTCCATATCCAACTTATCAATCAAAACAACATTTCTAATTGACAGCGACTTAAGCATTATTTATCGCTTTGCCTCCTCTTCGGTATTGTCATCTTTACCCCACGGCCAGAGAAAATCCGCCGTTTTACTCCAAAAGCTTTGCTCGGTTTTTGCTTCTTCTGCCGCTTCTTCAATCGGCTTTATCTCATTTTCCGAACTTTCTTTTATTTCTTCTTCCGCGCTGTCGTCTTTACCCCACGGCCAAAGAAAATCCGCCGTTTTACTCCAAAAGCTTTGCTCGGTTTTTGCTTCTTCTGCCGATTCTTCAACCGGCTTTATCTCATTTTCCGAACTTTCTTTTATTTCTTCTTCCGCGCTGTCGTCTTTACCCCACGGCCAAAGAAAATCCGCCGTTTTACTCCAAAAGCTTTGCTCGGTTTTTGCTTCTTCTGCCGCTTCTTCAATCGGCTTTACATCTTTTTCTTCTTCGGCAGATTTCAGTTCCGCAACCGAATTTTCCTTCACCACCTTTTCAGCTTTTGTCTTTCCAAGCTTTTTCATAATTTTTTTCGCTTTAGCCGTCCATTTTCCGTCAGGATAATTTTTCTTCAGAATATTATAATACCCGTCAGCATATTTATCCATACCGAAAATAGCATATATTTCAACTTCACGGTACAAAGCCTCTTCTATTTGAACCGTTGTTTGATAATTTTCCAACACCACATTAAACCGGTTCAGCGCCGACAAATAATTACCGTCTTTGAGATAATAACGAGCCACATTCATTTCCTGACCGGCACGATAATCTTCCGTCAAGTTGATTTTTTTGCGAGCGTCTTCGGCGTATTTGCTGTCCGGAAATAATTCAGTCAATAAAAGAAAAGTTTCTTCAGCTTTTGCTGTATCACTCTGATCTTTTTCAGCCGATGTTATTTGGTCATAGTAACACATACCTTTTAAGTAATAGGCATAAGCCACATCTTTATTACCAGGATGATATTTAATAAATCTGTCCAGAGCCAAAACGGCATCATCATATTTTTCATTTTTGTAATAAGCGTAGGCTCCCATTAATTTAGCTTTTACCGCCCATTTTGAATAAGGATGATCGGTTTCCAATTTTTCAAATCCCGTTGCCGCTTTTTCATATTTTGTTTTTTCAAGATTTTCCCAAGAAACATTATATAAATCTTCGGCAGTCATATCATCTAAATTTTCCGAAGAAGACGCGCACGCAGTGAAAAGCAATGTCGAACACAATAACATATATATTTTTTTCATATTTTAATCCTCTGTAATTTGGTAATTATCTTTACTCGAAAAAAGCTTTTTTAAAACCTCATTATTATGATAGTGACCGCTGTGAAAAGCCTCAACTTCCGCCAATAACCGATACCCCGAAGTATACATATCACCTATACAATCCAGAGTTTTGTGATTAACGCATTCATTTTTAACTCTGAAGCCGCCTTCGTTTAATATGGTCTCACCGTCCAAAACCACAGCATTTTCCAAACTTCCGCCTTTTATCAAACCTATGGAACGTAAATAATCAACTTGGTATTTTTCACAAAAAGTACGCGACGGAGCTATTTCTTTTTCAAAAATTTTTGCATCAATTCTGTCGGAAAATTCTTGATGTCCTACAATTTTTGACGGAAAATCTATAACAAAATTTATTTTCAATTCATCACTCGGATAAAGCTTCACATAATTTCTCTTATCGTCAACAAACTCCACCGGTTTGATAACCTTAAGATATTTACGTCTGCCCCCTTGCTCAACCGTTTTTACATTTTTCAATATATCATAAAAAATTTTTGCACTGCCATCCATAATCGGTACTTCCGGATTGCTTACCTCTATCAAAGCATTATCAATCCCCGCCGCGTACAAAGCAGCCATTACGTGTTCAATTGTGCTGACAACCTGTCCCGAAGAATTTCCCAGACACGTGCAATTCCTCGTATCAACCACTGACGAATACAAAGCCGGAAAAACATTATTTTCTTTCATATCTGAGCGAACAAAAACAATGCCGTTATTTTCCGGCGCCGGATTAAATACCAATTTGCTTTCGCAACCGCTGTGCAAACCTATCCCTTTAATTTCAATCTTATTTTCAAAAGTTCTCTGTTGCATATTATCCCCTAAAAAATTTTTGAAGGCAATCTATAAGCCGAGTTCTGTACACTATTTGCTTTATATCCGGCAAGCAGATACAAAGAGTTGTGCGATAGCTATTCATCTGCGCCAAGCGTCACCGCTTGACTGGTGCGACCCACCTCTGGAGAGGACCGGAAACAATCCTTATACTTAATCAAGAATTAAGCCTCCTAATTTGGTCTTACATCAGGTAGGGTTTACCTTGCCGCGAACATTACTGCCCGCGCGGTGAGCTCTTGCCTCGCCTTTTCAACCTTACCGAAATTCAAATCTCGGCGGTAATTTTCTGCGGCACTTTCCCGTGGATTTCTCCAGCCAGACGTTATCTGGTACCTTGTTTCCGTGAAGCCCGGACTTTCCTCATTAACGGATTTTACTTTCCGCAACGCAGCTATCCGACTGCCTTCGCATTCAAAGTAAACTCATTTTTACATAAAATCAACGTTTTTTAAGCATTTTAACAACTTTTAATTAAATCTTAAGCATTATAAGCTAACTTACGCATATAACAACTATTCAAAAAAGGAGTGGACATATGAAAAAATTGTTATTAAGTGCTTCGGCTCTCGTATTGGGTATGACGTTTGCAAATACTGCCGATGCTGATTGTAACGGTATCTACTTGGGAGTTAGAGGCGGTATTATCGATTACAACTATTCCAAGAGTTCAGGCACGAATTTGAAACAGCTCGATAAGAAAAAATTGATGCTGGCCGGTGCAATCGGCTATCGTTATAACTATTGGCGTACCGAACTTGAATATGTTTGGCGTGACAAAAATAAGTGGAATAAATCTACCGGTACCGGCGGCGGTTCTAAATTGTCTTTTGCATCCTATTCTTATATGTGGAACAACTATATTGACTTTGCTCCGTATCACTGGCTGTCTCCGTATGCCGGAGTTGGTTTAGGCTGGACAAAGATGAAATTTAATTCTACCAGCTACAATGCTTTCGGCAGTTGGGATGATAATGCTTGGTTCAATCATACACCTACCAAATTCACTTGGACATTGGGCGGCGGTTTAACCGTTAAAGTTACCAATCGTTTCAATGTTGACGCAGGCTACCGTTACTATGATATGGGTTCCATTCATAAAATGGATGTTCACGCCCACGAAATTTACGGCGGCTTACGTTACGTATTCTAATTATGTTTAACCAAATAAAAAGCCGCTAAACCATAGCGGCTTTTTCTGTTCAAAAGGAGAATTCATAATGGCAGGTAAACTTTTCGGAACCGACGGTATCAGAGGGATAGCCAATACATATCCGCTGACTGTTGAATTCTGTACCAAATTGGCAATGGTTTTAAGCCGACAAATCTGCACATCTCAAAAAGCAGTTCTGATTGCTCGGGATACACGCATATCCGGACAAATGTTATTTAATGCCTTATCCGCAGGATTTCTTTCGCAAGGGATTAAAATTTTTGATGCGGGAATTATTCCTACTCCTCTATGCACAACTCTAACTCCGAAATACAACGTTGATATGAGTATTATGATTACCGCTTCGCATAACCCTTATCGCGATAACGGATTGAAACTTATTAATGCTGCCGGAGATAAATTTTCCGATGAGCAAACAAATTTAATTGAAAAACTTATGGCAGAACCTTTTGCCGATAATGATAATCAGCAGGATATCGGTGAGATTGTTGCCATAAATTCCCCTGAAGCGGAATACAGCGCAAAAATCAAGAAAATTGCCCCGCAAAATGCCTTAAAAGGTATGAAGATTGTGTTGGACGCCGCTAACGGCAGCTTTTCTAAAATACTGGCGCCGGCTTTTGAATATTTGGGAGCGCAAATTATTTCGCTTGCCGATAAGCCTGACGGTAAAAATATCAATGAAAATTGCGGTTCTCAACATACGGAAAATCTTTCGCAATCCGTTATTGATAATCGTTTTGATATGGGAATTGCCGTAGACGGCGACGGTGACCGCATAATTATTTGCGATGAAAACGGCAAACGTTTGGATGGAGATCAGATTATCGCTTATTTGGCAACCTACCTGAAGAATCACAATTTGCTTAAAGGTGATGCGGTTGTTTCCACCGTTTATTCAAATTTAGGATTGGGTAAATATATCCGTTCACTCGGTATATCGCATTATGCCTCTGCCGTAGGTGAACGCTATGTTATCGAAAAAATGCGAGAAGTCGGCTCTAACCTTGGCGGTGAAGAATCCGGACATATGGTTTTAAGTGATTATGCCAAAACAGGAGATGCACTTTATGCCGCAATTATCGTCAGCTTAGGTATCAAGGAAAGCTCCCAAAAAGTCAGTGAAATTTTTCCGGTTTTTAAGCCTTTTCCTTGTGAAAGCCGCAATCTGCGTTTTGACAACAAAGAAACAATAGAAAAAATAATGTCGGCAACTCAAGTAAAAGATACAATTTCACAAATATCTGAACGCCTCAAAGGACACGGCGTAATTTTAGTCAGAAAATCCGGAACGGAACCGGTTATTCGTCTTAAAATAGAAGATGAAAATGAACAAACGGCAAGTTCGGAAATGGCTTTGCTTGAAGAATGCATAAAAAAAATAAGTTAATTACGCATAAATTTTTTATAAGCGGATTATATCAGATAATCCGCTTATTTTTTTACTGTTCCGTATTTAGTTTACAAGCTCTGAAATTTATGATACAATACCTGAAAGGTGAGGTGTGAAATGATTACGAATTTAATAAAATACATCTTTTTCACATTGCTTCTAAACCCGATGATATTAGTCGGAATCGCGGTTGGTGCATATATTATGCGTCATTACAATTTCAACAATATTCAACTTATTATCTATAACAAGAATCTGATATTTCTCGTTCTGTCATCGGCTTTTTTATACGCCGTATTATTTACTCACGTATATTACATTAATTCAACCCGCATAAATTGGCAGGCAACGCTCGGCAAGATATTTTCACACATTATCACTGTTTTCATTTCAGCAGTTATAACTTGCACCATTATATTCATTGTAAGTCACGCCACAAACGGCAAGATAGATTCATACCTGCGTAACAGACGCCCGAAAACTACCGTAAGTTCAACCAGAAATTAATGTATTACTTGTCTTTATCCGCATACGGATTGTTAGCTTTGCGCACAGTCACGCGTAAAGGAATCCCTCCCATATTAAAAGTAGCACGCAGACTGTTTACCAAATAACGCAGATAAGATTCCGGCAAACCTTCCGGATTGCTGGAAAAAATATAAAATGACGGCGGACGGGTTTTCGCCTGAGTAATATATTTCAACTTGATGCGTCTTTTGTTTTTCCCGAGCGGTGCCGGATTTTGCTCCTGCACATCTGCAAACCACTTATTAAGCGGAGCGGTAGGAACACGCATATTCCAGCGATTATAAACTTTTAACAACGCACTCATCAGCTTATCCAAACCTTCTTTTTTAAGTGCCGATATGGTAACTGTAGGAACTCCTGCGGCTTGCGTTAAAGAAGTTTCCAATTTATAATTAAGCTTATCCAAAGTTTCCTTACGCTTGGCTATATCCCATTTATTCACGGCTATGACCAAAGCTCTGCCTTCATCAAGAATGTTGCGGGCAATAGTCAAATCCTGCTTATCTAAAACGGCATCGGCATCCAATACTAATACAACCACTTGTGCCATATTAGCCGCATATTTGGTACTTTCTACCGACATTTTTTCCAACGAATTTACCACTTTAGCCTGACGACGCAAACCGGCAGTATCAACTAAATTGAATTTCTGTCCTTTCCACGTCCATTCAGTTGTAATAGCGTCCCTCGTCATACCGGCTTCCGGTCCGGTCAGCATTCTTTCATCACCCAAGAGAGCATTAACCAGCGTAGATTTACCGACATTAGGACGCCCCACAAAAGCCACTTGTATCGGCTTATTATCTTTCACCGGAACAAAATCTTCCGGAATTTCCCCGATAACCGTGCTTTGCGGTTCGCTTGCTTCTTTTTCTTTTTTGGCATCATCAAGCTTCATCAATTGAACATAGAGTTCATCAAAACCTATGGTATGCTCTGCCGAAAAAGCTATCGGCTCGCCTAACCCGAGTTTATAAGCCTCACCTATTCCGTTTTCCTGCTGTCTGCCCTCACACTTGTTAGCAAGTAAAATCACCGGTTTATGTGTTTTGCGTACTAAGTCGGCAAAAAATTCATCATACGGTTGCAAACCGGCTCTGGCATCAAACAAAAACAAACATACATCGGCATCATTTATGGCCATCTGCGTTTGCTTCCACATTCTGCTTTCCATATTATCTTCGGTAGAATACTCATATCCGGCAGTATCTATGACTTCCAAATCTATATCTTTAAATTTTGTTTTTGCCATTTTACGATCACGCGTAACCCCAGGCAAATCGTGTACCAAGGCCAACTTTTTACCGACCAAACGATTAAACAATGTCGATTTACCGACATTGGGACGCCCGATAATAGCAATTGAAAGCACTCTATTCTCCTTTTTTTATTTGTATACAAGCAACTTTGCTTTTGCCGTAGTAAATACAACATATCCTTCGGCAATTACCGGTGCCGAGTTCAAATCCACATCCAAATCTATCATATTGATTTTGCTTCCGTTTTGCGGATTATATACAAGTATTCTGCCGTTTGAAAGCGTTAAAAACAATTGATTATCTATCAAAATCGGACTGAAAGGCGTAACTTCACTAGCCTTACCGCCCAACTCAATTGAGGTTGACCATAAAATATCGCCATTCGTCTTATTTATCGCCAATAAATCATTATCATTACTTACAACAAACAACGTATTTCCGGACAACAACGGAGTACTGATTCCGCCGATTTCTTTTTCCCATAAACGATTACCGCTGCGAACATCCAATGCCGCCAAAACATCGGCATTTCCCAAAACATATACCGTTTCTCCTTCCACCACAGGCGATGCCTTAACTGAATGCAAAAACGTTGAAGAATATGCCTGACGATTGGAAACCGCATTATCTGTCCATAAAGGCGTACCCAATGACGCATTAAATGCTTGGATTTCTCCGCCGGAAAAACCGCTGATAACAACGTCTAACAGAGGACAATACGCAGCTGAAGCACCTCCTACAACCGTAGTACTTTCCATTGCAATGTCATAATCCCATAAAATTTCGCCGCTTTTAATATCAAGTGCAAAAAATTTGTTGTCTGCGCTCTGAACAAATACTTTGTCTTTTGCAATAACCGGAGCGATTCTGAACGGAGTTTTCAAACTGTTTTCCCATACTTTTGCGCCATCTTTGGCTTTAACCGCTACAACCGAACCGAAACCGGTGGTAATATAAATATTTTTTCCGTCGGTTGCCAAACCGGCGCCTTTCAAAGCAGTATCGGATATATTGGAATTTTCGGCAATCAACTCCATACGCCATATATTCTCTCCGTCATTTATATTGTACGCGCTGAGTACGCCTTCGGCATCTAAAGCGTAAATCTTTCCGCCGTTAATCAAAGGTTTTGCCAACAACATTTCGCGCTTGGAGCGACCTTTTCCGAAACCGGAACTCCATTGTTTTTCAAAATTTGCTTTCATTTTTGCGTGCGGTATAATATGCTGAGCATTATTATCATTTTGCCACCATTCCGAACTTACTTTAGCCTCGGAAATTTTGACCAAATCAGCACCGTTTGCCACATCAGGTTTAATGCTTGCCGCCTGCTCCAGAACTGATATTCTTTTTCCCTGCGGAATATCTTTATCTGAAGAGCAAGCCCCAACCATCAGCAACAAAACTACACATCCGGTCACCGTCAAAAAATTATGTTTCAACATATCAACCTCTTTTATATATCTCTTACATATCGCTTATGGATGAAAGCATATCTTGAACTTTAATTTTAAAGCTATCCGGTAAGTCCTCAATTTTTAAGATATTTTCATAAATAGTGCGAGCTGTTGCAATATCTCCGTTTTTAATGGCTGACATTGCCAACAAATCCTGAACCATCGGCGTCCAAGAAGTATTTTCGGCAACCAACGGCTGCAACAGTTGTTCGAAAGAAGCTCTGTCCATTGTATCCAACTTATAAGTTGCCAATTTTATCAATGCAATATGCTGAACTTCACTGTTTACCTGCTTATCATTAACTATACCTTCCAAAGCGGTCAATGCCTCTTCGATTTTGTCTTGATTTAATAAAACATTAGCAATCTGCAATCTGGCAAAATCGCTGAAAATTCCCTGATTTTTCTGAGAAACCTGTTGCAATGCCGCAATTGTTGCATCAGGGTTTTCGGCCTGAAATTGCGCCGCTGCCATATATTCCTCGGTATGACGTTGATTTTGTGCCACTTTCCAATTTTTAATCTGATCAAAAGAAATGGCAGCGGATACAGCCAACACCACGAAAGCAATGATAAGCAACCCGTATCTGTTCCATAAAACTTTCAAATTATCGTTTTTCACATCTTCGTCAACTTCTTGAATAAATGCGTCGGTCAAATCCGGATTAATATTCGACAAATCTTTCTTAGCACGTGTTTTAATCGGTGCTGTCTGTTTATTTTCAATATTTTTAGGTTCTGAAGTTTTTTTCTTAACTGTTTTAGCCATTTTATTCACCCTTTTAATAGATTAAAATTTCGTCTTTACTATCCCTTATCAAAAAACTGTCATTAAAGCAAATATTTTTTTAATTTCATCCTATTTCACGATTTCTCTGATAAGACACCCCCTTATCCAGCGCAAATCTTCAATCGGCATATTTTTCCCGAAAATCATACTTTTATTATGCGATATTACCGATAAGTAGTACCTGTCTGTGAGCGGATTATGACCTATATCTATGGATTCTATTTCATCTTTCGGCATAAATTCTATATCCATCCGTAAAAACGTCAGATTATGCCCTAAAATAAGGTCGTGTTTATTAATAATCAATACGTCTTTGCAAAAAATACTTATGAGCGAGAATATTATCACCAGCATTCCCACACCCAAAGCACAGACGAACCATCCAAATCCGATATATTGTAAAACCACCTGATAATTAACGCCTGCATACATCATTAACGAACCCAAAATAAGAATTCCCAAGAGCGATAATATTGTATAAGCATCAAAGAAAAGTCTCTTTTCTTTCAAAATAACCCTATCCGATTTTACCTTATATTTCAATGATGCAGGAGCATTCTTTTCTTCATCATAAACCGCGTCCAATTGCCAGCGCTTTGACATCACTTTCAAAGTCTTATCCAGTTCATTATGATTACGCGAAACCAAACCGTGATCGGTCATAAACAAAGCCGGCATTTTCAATTTTTCCGAATAATATTCCCATATTTCGCGAATATTTTCTCCGCTGGTGGAAATATAGAGCGGAACCCTCTTATTTTTTTCTTTGTGATATAATTCTATAATGTAGCGATTTCTGTTAATAAGCCCGAATTGATAATATTCCACTTTAAGCAACACACCCAAGTATTTGTATAAGGACTCCGTTTCAACTTTCTCTTCGCCGAACAAAGGTTTATGCGTTATTCTTATGTTATCTCCGTCAAAAAATATGGTTTTGCGCCTTAATAACGCCGCAACGGATAAAAATACTATCAACAAACCGAATAACAAAATAAAACTGTCAAAAGAGTATCTGAACCAAAACACTTCCTTTTCGGTCATCTGCGACGGCATACTGAAATCATAACTTTCATCGCTCAAATCCATAAAATAATACACTAACTCGAAAAGCCCGAGCGCAACAAAAAGCAAACCAGAAAAAATTCCGCAAATCGAAATCTTGGCAGAAATCTTATCGGTATATATAGCCGGCAATTTTTCTATATCAAACTTAAATTTATAGCTGTAATGATCCGGAGCAACAAATCCCATTTCACTCTCCTTAAACTAAATGAACGAGTGTATTTTACACTTATAAAAAAATTTTTCCACTAATTTTTTAAATAATGTTTGTTTTTATTCTATTTAAGTATAGTATAAAGTAAAATTGATTTAATATGGTGAGATTATGTTAAGCACAAATATTTTTTATTCCGGATACAACATTGTATTCAGTATTCTTTCGTTGTTCATCGGTATCGGAACCGTTTTTCTGGTTAGAAATTCCAAAGTTTTCCGCAGTTTATTTTTGTTTCAGCTCGGCGGACTTACATTGATTTTGCTGACTTATCTGACGGTTAACGATCACGTTTTATACAAATTCGGTCTTAACTATAATTTCGTGGCATTCGTGCAAATTATCATTTCTTTGATAATCTCGGTTCTGTGGATTAATTCAGCCGCCGATTTTCACCACAACGGTTTTGCCAATCGCGAAGCGCTGACGGTATATATGTCATTTGGCTTAACCGCTTGCATATACTACTCTTTTGTTGAATATAATATTGAATACGCCACCTATTTGCGTTCTATATTCACCATCACGGGAATTACTCTTTTGTTTATCAGCTGCCTGACTAAATTATGGAAAAACATTAACACCGGAAATCTATTATTTGCTTTATCCCTGCTTATGCTGGAAAACAAACTTATCGTTTCATCGTTTTTCTATCAATACAATTGGCTTAACCTTAATATTTTCAACTGGCTGTGGATATATGTTTTTGCCGTAGCTGTTGTCTTTATGAAATTTGATATGTATAAAACCGATTTGCAAAAAAGTTGGAATTCTATTGATAAACTCAATTTGCAATTAATGAATATCATAGATACCGCACCGGACCCGATAATTTTATTGCGCCGTGATAATCGCAAACTATACACCTTAAACTCGAAAGCGGTCATATTGCTCGGAGTCGGTAAAAAAGAAATCAGATATCACGGATTTGACGATTTTTTTATTGATGAAGAAAATCGTGAGAAATTTATATCTGCAATCGAGGAAAACGGTGAAATTAAAGATTTTGACCTGATGGCGTGCAATATTATCAGCGGTTCTCCGTTCTGGATATCGGCATCAGCCAAAATTTTAGAATATAACAACATTGAAACGATTTATATTGTTTTGCAGGATATCGCGTTGCGCAAAGAACGCGAAGCCTCTTTGCACAACATAGCCGACAGAGATCCGTTAACTTCGGGGTGGAATATACGTTATTTTGAAAAAGTAGCTGCTTCACGAGCGCAGGAATGTATAAAAAACGGGCAGAATTTCAGTTTGTTGCTTATTGATGCCGATAAATTCAAGAAAATAAATGAAAAATACGGTCATCAATTAGGCGATAAAGTGTTGATAAAAATGGCAGAAATCTGCCGTAATTCGGTTCGTGAAGATGATGTAGTAGCCCGTTACGGCGGAGAAGAATTTATTATATTCCTTAATAATACCAATACCCGTACGGCTGTACGCGTGGCGGAGCGTTTGCGCCAAAGTATTGAAGATGATTTTATAAAAAACGAAAACGACACCATCAAATTTACTGCAAGTATCGGCGTTGTTTCTTCCGAAAAAACCGCCAGTATAGAATTATTGTTGAGACAGGTTGACGACGCTATGTATCAGGCCAAACGCGACGGACGCAATAAAGTAGCCGTATACAACGAACAAGAAATAAAAACTTCTTCCAAAAAGAAAAAATCTCCGAAAAACAGTATTCATCCGGTATTCCGAAATGAGGAAAATGAAGAAATATCTCTCTTAGACAGTTATGAAAGCAGAGGATTATAGTTATGTCGACAGAATGTAAATATCAACAAATATGCGGGGGATGTCCGCTGAGGAATTTAACCGAAGATGAATACCGCAATCTTAAAATCACCGAATTTAAAAAAGCAATGCAATTTATTAAACAGACCGATATCAATTTTGCAGCTCCGATTTTCATAAAAGACGGCTGCCGAAGACGTGCAGAGCTAGCCTTTTCAATGCGCAAAGGGAAACTCATTTTAGGTTTTAATGCCGCACAAAGCCACGAAATCATCGATATCGAAAATTGCCTTTCTTTAACTGTACAACTCAATAATATTTTGCCGGCTATCCGCAATTTTTTGCAAATTTTCTGTAATATAGAACAAAACAAGAAAGTTAAAAACAAAATTCAAAAAGCCGCAATCAAAAACGGTGATATTTGTCTTACCAAAGCCGACAACGGTATTGATATATTATTGCATGTGCAAGAATCTCCGGGTTTGGAACATCGTATGGAAATCAGCGATTTTGCCAACAATAATCCTGATATCGCTCGCATATCTGTTAGTGTGAACAAGGCTTATCCGGAAACGATTACCGAAAAAACGAAGCCTTACATAAAAATGGGAAATCGTGAAGTATTAATTCCGTCCGGAACTTTTTTACAAGCTTCGTCCGAAGGTCAGCAAGCTTTAATTGATTCGGTTTTGCACTATGTCGGTGAAAGCAAGGGAAATATTGCCGACCTGTTTTGCGGCGTCGGAACATTTTCCTATCCTCTATCGCAAAATTTAAAGAATAAAATTACCGCCGTTGATTCGTCAGAAGAATTACTCGACGGCTTCAAACAAACCATTAACAAACTTATGTTGCCTAACATAAAAATAGTGCGCAAAAATTTATTCAAATACCCGCTGGACGCAGGCGAACTTAAAGAATTTGACATTATTGTATTTGATCCGCCGCGTGCCGGTGCAAAAGCGCAGGTTGAACAAATATCTGCTATGCCGACGGCGGATAAACCGCAAAAAATTATTGCAGTTTCCTGCAATCCGCATACATTTGTCAATGATGCCGATACATTAATTGAGGGCGGTTACCGCATAAAAGAAATAACTATGGTAGACCAGTTTGTTTATGCTCGTCATTTTGAGCTGGTTGCCTTATTTGAAAAAAATAAAGGAGAAACATTATGAGCTTAAATAATTTAAAGTTGCAACAAATGGCTAATGCCATCCGATTTCTGAGCGCGGAAGCGATTAACAAATCTAATTCCGGACATCCGGGAATGCCTCTCGGAATGGCTGATGTGGCGACAGTTTTGTTCGGTAAATATATCCGTCTTTATCCCGATGCTCCGCGTTGGTTCAATCGCGACCGCTTCGTTCTTTCGGCCGGACACGGCTCAATGCTTCTTTATTCCCTGCTATATTTGATGGGATATCCTGATATTGATATTGAAGATATTAAGAATTTCCGCCAGATGAATGCTAAAACCGCCGGACATCCCGAATACGGGCATTTAAGCGGTATTGATATGACTACCGGTCCTTTGGGACAAGGCATCTCTTCTGCCGTGGGAATGGCTCTGGCAGAGCGCGTTATTAACGCAAAATTCGGCGATGACTTATGTAACCACTACACATACGCCATATGCGGCGACGGCTGCCTTATGGAAGGCATATCCGAGGAAGCGATTTCTCTCGCCGGATTATGGAAATTAAATAAGCTGATTGTTTTCTGGGATAACAACAACATCACCATTGACGGTACTGTCGATAAATCCAACGCCACCGATCAAATCGCACGTTTCAAGGCGGTCGGTTGGAATACCGTAAGCATTGACGGACACAATTATGATGAAATATCGCAAGCCATCGAACAAGCGCAAAAATCCGACAAACCTACTTTAATTGCCTGTAAAACAATTATCGGCTTCGGTGCTCCCAACAAATGCGGCACCTCAAAAGTTCACGGTTCCCCTCTCGGGGCCGAAGAATTGGAAGCAATGAAACAAAATCTGGGCTGGAATTATGCTCCGTTTGAGATTCCGGCTGACATAATAGGAGCTTGGAGAGCCGCAGCACAAAAATCGGCTGCCGATTATACCGCTTGGAGTAAAAAAGCGGCAACCGACAAAGAATTTAATAATTACATCAATAATAAATTGCCTGCAAGCTGGGATGCGGCATTGAATGCTCTAAAAGATAAAGCCATTTGTGAACACATCAAAGTTGCTACCCGTAAAGCTTCGCAAATGTGCTTGGAACAAATTGTGCCGTATATTCCGCAAATTATCGGCGGTTCTGCCGATTTGGCGGCTTCAAACCTGACTTTTGTTGACGGTATGAAAACCATAACTTCGTCGGATTATAACGGCAACAATATTATGTACGGCATTCGTGAACACGCGATGGGAGCCATTATGAACGGCTTAAGCCTGCACGGCGGTGTCATTCCTTACGGCGGAACTTTCTTTGTATTTTCCGATTATATGCGTCCGGCAATGCGCTTGGCGGCATTGATGAAGATTCGCTCAATTTATGTACTTACCCACGATTCTATCGGTGTCGGTGAGGACGGACCGACACATCAGCCGATTGAACACTTAGCCTCATACAGGGCAATGCCGAACATTAACACTTTCCGCCCGTGCGATATGGTGGAAACCGCTGAAGCTTGGCAGCTTGCCATCGAAAACGCACACACACCGAGCATATTGGCATTATCGCGTCAGGGAGTTCCGACCATCCGCACCGATTCGCAAGAGAATTTAACGGCTAAAGGCGGATATATAATTTCTCCGGCTCAGGGCAAAATTTCCGCCACTTTAATTGCTACCGGAACGGAAGTTTCTCCGGCAATTGAGGCTCAAAAACATTTGGCAGCGGAAAACATCTTTGTCAACGTAGTTTCTATGCCGTGCTGTGAATTATTTGACAAACAGCCTGCCGAATACAAAAAATCTGTTTTGGGTTCAGCTCCGCGAATAGCCATAGAAGCGGCTTCTATTTACGGTTGGGAACGCTATGTCGGTGATAACGGTACCGTTATCGGTCTTGATGATTTCGGCACATCGGCGCCGGCGGCGGAGGTTTATGAATATTTCGGTATTACGGTAGAAAACATTATAAATGCGGTAAAAAAATATCTGTAAACCATATACCTGATACCGCTTATTTTGCGCAAAAATAGGCGGTATCGGGTTTATTTTCGAAACTTTTATACAAGTTTTAAAAAAATACTTGACAAAATATTGCAAAAATGCTAAAAAGTAGTTCCAAACGTGATTATGAATGTAGAATAATTAGTAATTAAAAAATACAACTATGAAACAGATGAAAGTATTAAGAGGGAACATTGTTACACTGGTTACAATCCCCAAATATTTGCCTGTGATTATGCGCCCCAGTATCGGCGAGTACGATAACCCCTATGTAATGAAAACAACTCCATGCGAGTGCGTTGACGGGGAGTACTACGACCTTCATACCGGCGCCAAGGTTGTCAAGAAGGACAATATGCTGGAGTGGAAAAACTTGTCCGGCACCGTATTCCGCTACAAGAACAAGCATAACTTCCCCGAGGAGTGTTTGCTTATCTCAAAGCGCTACGAGGACGGCAAGCTTCTGCTGTTGTCAGTCGAACAAAGTGAAATCACGACCTGTATGATTCCGCGTGTGGTGCGTGACAGACAGGTGCAAGATGATTACTGACTATAAGCTCTCTCAAGTTGAAAGATACTTGCTGAGAGCTTTTTTTATACCGATAATGCGTTTCGATAATATTTGCGGTTTTCAAACATTTAAAAAACGAAAAGGTCAACCTTTATAAAAAAGTTGACCTTTCGTTTTCTGTTTAGTGGATCATCATCGTCGGTCCCCACTGAGGCTTGCCTGCCTTGATAGTGCGAGCCGGACGGATGAATCCGTGGCTGGCGGCGGCTTCGTTGTTCTGGGCAGCAAGGTGAAGGTTGATATCATCATCCTTCCAGCCGGCCTTGCGGAGTTCACGAATCTCGTCCTGACGTGTTGCCGTGATAGCAGATACCATCTCGTTGTGGATACGACGTCCGTTAGCCAGAGCCTTCAATCGACCTTCAACCATAGACTCAGGAACCATAACACCTGCCACGCATACCATTTTTTCTGTTTTCATAATTGTAATGTTTTTAATTTGTTAATACTTAAATTTATGTCCAAATAGATAGCACAAAAAACAGATTTTGTCAATATACTTTTTACTTTTTTTGAAAAAAATCTTGTATTTATGTGCATATTTGCTAAAATCAGGGCAATTTCAACAGTTAACTGATATGAAAATGGATACAAAAACAAATAAATTAGGCATTATCGCCGGCGGCGGAATCTTGCCGCAAACTCTTATTAACCATTGTCTGCAAAACAACCGCGATTTTTTTGTGTTGGCAATTGAAAATAATGCTGACAGAGCCATATTTACGCCTGATATTCCGCATAAATGGATAAGAATCGGACAAGCCGGCACCGGATTTAAAATTCTGCACGAACAAAATGTGCAGGAAATCGTGATGATTGGCACGATTCGCCGCCCTACTCTTGCCGATTTGATGCCGGATTTGCGCACTGCCGCTTTCTTTGCCAAAATAGGGTTGAAATCGGTCGGCGATGACGGAATTTTACGCGCTCTTATCAAAGAAATAGAATCCGAAAATATGCGAGTGGTCGGTATTCACGAAGTTATGCCCGATTTGTTGGTAAAATCGGGGAATTTAACTAAGAAAAAACCTGATAAACAGGCTCTTGCCGATATTAAACGCGGTATTGAAGTCGCGTTGGAACTCGGAAAACTGGATGTCGGACAAGCGGTCATTGTGCAGCAAGGCTTGGTTTTGGGCGTCGAAGGCATAGAAGGAACCGATAAATTGATTGAACGCTGCGGTTCGTATCAACGGAAAGGTGTCGGCGGAGTTTTGATAAAATTACGCAAGCCTCAGCAGGATATGCGTATAGATTTGCCGACAATCGGCGCCAAAACGGTCGAAAACTTACATTCGTCCGGTATGCGCGGCATTGCCGTTCACGCCGGCAACGCTCTGATTGCCGATGAAAAAAGTGTTATTGAATTGGCAGATAAATACAATATGTTTATTTGCGGAATTGAACCGGAGGCTGAATAATGAAGTATTATCTGATTGCCGGAGAGCCTTCCGGCGACGCTCTGGGCGCCCGCTTAATGGAAGCAATCAAAAGAAATGACAAACAAGCGCAATTTTTCGGATTGGGCGGTGACAGTATGCAGGCTCAAGGTTTGAAATCGTTGTTTAATATCAGCGATTTGGCGGTTATGGGATTGGCAGAAGTCATTCCGAGTATTCCGCGTATTATGGGGCGAATCAAGCAAACAACCGCCGATATTCAAAGTGCTAATCCCGATGTGATTATAACTATAGACAGTTGGAGCTTTTGCGCGCGGATACACAAAAAAATCCGCAAATTGAAACTGGGAATTCCGCAAGTGCATTATGTCGCACCGCAAGTATGGGCTTGGAAGAAAAAACGCGCACGCACTATGTATAAATATGTCGACTTGCTTTTAACCCTGTTTCCGCACGAACCGAAATATTTTACTCCTTACAATCTGAACGCCGTATTTGTCGGGCATCCGGTAATTGAAAGCGCTATTGTAAACGGTAAAAACAAAGGAGAATTCCGCAAAAATCACAATATTAAACCGGAGCAAAAACTTATGCTGGTTCTTCCGGGATCGCGGCATAATGAAGTTGAACGTTTGCTGCCGGATTTTTTGGCGGTTGTTAAAAAGATGATTAATAAACATCCGGAGTTTGTATATGTTATTCCAACCGTCAGCACGGTTGCCGAAAAAGTTAAGAAAATGGTGGCTGTTTCAGGTCTGCCCATTGAAATAGTTGAAGGCGAACAAGAAAGACATAATGCTTTTCAAGATGCTGATTTGGCAATCGCCGCTTCCGGTACGGTGGCATTGGAATTGGCTATTGTAGATGTTCCGCATATTATAGCTTATAAAGTTCCCAAACTCACCGAATGGGTGGCCAGACACTTTATCCATATTCAATTTGTGAATCTCACCAACATTCTGCTCGGGCGCGAGATAGTGCCGGAGTTATTGCAAGAAGCCTGTAATCCTGATAACATAATGGCTTATATTGAACAATTTTTACAAAAACAAATATTATATAAACGCCAAATGGACGGATTCGAAAAATTGCGTAAAAAATTAGGAATGGGTGAACAAACTCCGAGTGACAACGCTTGCCAAGCGGTTATGGAACTGATAAGCAAGCAAAAATGAAAAAATTGTGGCAAAATTTGCAAAAGACCGTAATCGACAACTTTCTTGCCGAAGAGTTTCGTTTGTTAGCAACAATTCCTTTTTTATTTGCTTTGGGAATCGGCATTTACTTTTCCTTGCCGTTTGAACCTTCAATATGGCTGAGTTTGGGTATTTTTGAATTATGGTTGCTGATTTTCTATCTTTGCCGCTATAAAAATATGCATTATTTTTTCATCGGCGGATTAATTATACTGAGCGGATTTTTAAATATTCAGGCTCACACAATATATCAAAAGCAATATACTGAAAAAATACCTATGCAAAGGCTTACTTATTTACGCGGTCAAATTAAAGATATTTCTCTCTCCGGCAAAGGTAAGATTCGTCTGCTTTTACATAATGCGTCAGACTATGATAATCAGCTCAAGGGAAATTTCCGTATAACTCTGAACTCGCAAAATCCGGAAATATCCGTGGGCAAATGCGTGGAAACAGCCGCCACACTTTTCCCTAACCGCAGGCTTCCCGTATTAAACGGTTTTAAGCTGGACAGAAAATACTTTTATGACGGTTTAAGCGCAACCGGATACGCAAACAGCGAAGTTTTTATTATAGATTGTCCGCCTCAAAGCAGCACCGATTTTATATCATCAATAAATAAAATACGGCAACAAATAATAGGCTATATCGGCAGGATTTTACCCAACGGACAAGCCGGAGTTGCCGATGCATTGCTCGTCGGTGAAAAAACGCACATACCGCCGCAAATCACCGATAATTATCGTAATTCCGGTTTAGCACACTTTTTATCGGTATCGGGATTACATTTGGGCGCTATCGCCGCTTTGGTATTTTTTATGGTGAGATTTTTAATATCTTTGTTCCCTTTCTGGGCTTTAAGAGTAGATTCCAAAAAAATTGCCGCTTTGATTGCCGTTTTATTCAGCGGTTTATATCTTTTGGTATCAGGAATTGCCATTCCGGCGCAACGCGCCTTTATTATGACTACGGTAGTGCTGATTGGTATAATTTTTAATCGCCAAGCGATTTCTATGCGTATGGTTAATTTTGCGGCGTTGGTGATTTTGATAATAAAACCGCAAACTTTGATTTCGGTTAGTTTTCAGATGTCGTTTGCTGCGGTTTACGCTCTGGTGGCATTTTATGAAACCTATGCGGGAAAACTGTCTCGTTTTGCACCCAGACATAATGTTCTGCTCAAAATCTTATGGTATTTATGCAATTTGGTTTTGGCGGATTTTATCGCCAGTATGGCAACATTGCCTTTTTCGCTGTATCATTTTCACCGTGCTGCTGTTTATACAAGTTTAGGTAATTTATCAGCCGGTCCGATAATTGCTTTTTGGATTATGCCGGCAGTTCTTTTATGTTTAATGACTTTACCGTTTCATTTAGCCTATTATCCGCTGAAAATTCTGGGAAACGGTATTGCAATAATAAACAATATAACCGATTGCGTATCAAATTTGCCTCATAGCATTTGGCACGAAAGCATTCCGTTTTACGGATTGATTTTGATAATTTGCGGAGCATATTGGCTGTGTATTTGGCAGCAATCTTGGCGGCGTTGGGGAATATTACCAGTTATTATCGGAGCATTGAGTATATTTCAGCCGCAACCGGCGCCTGATATGGTATTTTCAGATAATCTGACAGATATTGCCGTCCGCGACAGCAACCGGAATATGGTGTGGCTGCCTTATAAACGTAATACTTGGGTGCAAAATATTTGGGAAGAAAATTTGAATGTTGCCGATATGGGTAAAAAACAACAAAAACAGTTTAAGCAATCATTGAACGGCAGTGAATTACAAAAAATTGATGATATTGATTTAAAATGCAGCGATAAAGGCTGTATTTATAAAGATATGATAGAATTTACACCTCGGATTTCATTAAAAATCAAAGGAGTTACAAATAATATTTCAAGCGGAGGATATATTTACCTCAATGAAAAAATAAATCTGCAATTTTTTGACGATTACCGAAACTGCCGTCCGTGGCAAAGTTGTTATAAATATTGAAAATCTGAAATATTCTGCTTGCCAAATGATTTTTTTTAACATAATATTCCGGCAAGCACAATGCGGATGTAATTCAATGGTAGAATAGAAGCTTCCCAAGCTTATAACGGGGGTTCGATTCCCCTCATCCGCTCCAATAAACCGCCGAAAGGCGGTGTTTTTATTGGAGCAAATAAACAACTTGAATCGAACCCCCGAGAGGGCGCGAACATATGGTTGAACGCTTTAATGCGTGAAACCTGTGAGCGGTGCAGTTTTCTTAGTGAAAAAACAAGCGACAGCGCAGATTTTGAACTTAGAAAACAAACTAAAAGATTCCCCTCATCCGCTCCAATAAACCGCCGAAAGGCGGTGTTTTTATTGGAGCAATAAACAACTTGAATCGAACCCCCTCATCCGCTCCAATAAACCGCCGAAAGTGAATTGCACTCCGAAAGTTGTACAGTTCAAAATGGCGTTTTTTTTATCGGCTATTTTGCAATTTTATTCAGCCACGCATTAATTTTATTTGATATCTGCGGTTTATATTTTTCTTCCATATTATTAAAATTCTCGCTCTGTAATATTTCGGCATTTTGCGCCTTATCGGCAAAATCCTTGAAAAACGAACCGAAATTGCTTCCCTGAGTAGAGAACGGCACTGCATTTTTATTTTTGAAATCAAATTTATTCAAAAAACTGTATAAAGCCGGAGCCATCGTATACCACCACACAGGAGCCCCCACAAATATTACATCATAATCGGAAGCATCCGGTAACACATTATTTTTGAGCTCCGGATAATTTTGGGAAGTCAATTCCTGTTTACTTTTCATATAAACCGACGGAGAAGAATATGTTTCCGCAGTTTCAATTTCATATAAATCTGCATTTGTTTTTTCGGCGATTTGCAAAGCAATATCTTTGGTATGTCCGCTTAAAGAATAATATACCACTAAAACTTTTCCTAAATTTGCCTGCAAAGCAACATCATTAGAAAAATTATTCATTTCTGCCTTATTTTTAGCCTTAACCTTATACAAGTGATAAATACTTGCACCGCCTGCCAATAAAATTATCAAACCAACAAAGTAAAAAAACATTTTTAACATCGCATATCTCCTTTTCTTATTAGATAAATTCTCTGAATATCGTTGTCAATAGTAAATGCAAAAGTCATAATCCGTAAAATACAAATGCATTGACAAAATATCCCGTTTATGGTATTCGCTTTACAGAAAATAATATAATAAATACTACAATTATGGAAAAATTAATATCGGGAATTGTCGGTGTTATTAAGCAAAACATCGGCGGCAGTATGTCAGTTGAAGCTGAATATTATGTTCGGCGAAAATCTCTCGAAAAAGTAATGCTGAACGGCAAACTTTTTACCGTTAACCGAAATGCGGAGTATGTTGACTTCTTTGAAGGAGATAGGATACGCATAGAAAGAAAGCGTTTGGTAAACCTGACTTTTGAAGAGTCCGGTACGACGCTCAAAAAAATCTTTACTCAAAAAGAATACGAAAAATTTGATAACTCTCTCGCCCCTCTCAGTTTTATGGGAATTATTGAAAAGGTCAACTATTTCGGCAACGTTATGGCGGCTCGCATAAGAGTTACTCGAAAGCGTCAAGAGGATAAGCGGAAAATTGATAAATCAATTTTAGTAATAAATTATTATCCTTCCGCCGAATTAAACGGAATGTATCGGCAGACTCGTTGCAATTTGGTCAAGCTGTCGGATGACGGTGAACACAAGATAACTTTGAATAAAGTTTTCAATCACTATCATACCCACAGCATTGTGGCAGTTATAACCGATACAAACTCCCGCAATCAGGCTGATGCCGACAACTTCACGAAACGCAATTGTTAAAACAAACAGCTCTGTATTTTAAGCAGAGCTGTTTGTTTTAATACCAAAATATTTATAATAGCAAAAAAATGTTGCAAATCATAAAAATGAATATTATAAGGATAATGGTTGTGCCGGATAATTGAAGCGACAGCAACCGCAGCGAATTTTGCAGACGAGTGTCCGAGCAACTGAATTATTATAAAAAAACAAAAGTATTGGGGATATAGCTCAGTTGGGCTGAATAAATAAAAACAACCTCAAAATGTTGTTTTTATTTGTTCAGGCGAAGTCTACTTAATGAGCAAGGGAAGCGACAGCAACCGCAGCGAATTTTGTAGACGAGTGTCCGAGCAACTGAATTATTATAAAAAAAACAAAAGTATTGGGGATATAGCTCAGTTGGGAGAGCGACAGGTTCGCAATCTGTAGGTCGTCGGTTCGATCCCGATTATCTCCACCATTAAAACGAAAGACGGGGATTATCTCCGTCTTTTCATTTTAAATAATGAGGTATTGCATTGAAGCGACGACCGTTGGTCGTTGGCTGGAGAAAGGATGATGAATGGTAAAAATAAAATCAATACTTATAAAAATATATAAAAATCCTATATTTGACATATTGCTCCTCACCTTTAGTGGGACAATGTGTCTTTTTGCTGTAGCACTCAGAGACTGGTTGGGAGTATTAATTACTTGGTATCCTGTTAACCTATTTATCATTTATTGTTTTTACCGGAAAAAAATGAGTAAAGTTTTGCAAGAAACTTTAATTTTTATGATATCTTTTTGTTATCTGTTATACATATGGCAACCATTGTCAGATGGAACGATCAGCAACGCAATCAGAGAAATGACAAGTAACAAATGATGATATAGAAATTACAGGACAATACCAGCGTAATCCGACCATCTCCAGTCTAGCTGAGGTCGATGGAGCTTTAGATTTGCCAATTATACCTTTTAAAGCGCGAGGGTACACCACAGTTTGGGTAATGCAGTTAATGCCAACAAGTAACCGAAACAACACAACAGTGTTGCAAGACGAATCCCACCGAGCTCACCAACATAAGAAGGTCGCCTTGTGCGACTTTTTTTGTTGGAAAAGTATCCGAGGTGGCTCATCAAAACAATTCACCGGATTATTTTGATTTCACAGTTTTCAAAGTTTCTACCGACTGCCTTTATCGGTAATAAGTCTTTTTTATTTTTTCCACAAACTCATCGCGTAGTTCATTATTATGGTTTTTAATTTTAATCATCGGTTCTTCGCCATCAGGATCATAATATTTTCCGGAAGCAACAAGCCATAAAATTTTATCCATTGCGAATGCGGTAACTCCGTTATCTCTCGCCATTTTTTGCGCTTCTTCCAAAACTTCTTTATCGGTCAATTTTTTATAACTTATTTCTTTATTTTTAAAATTATTAATAATTTGTTCTATGAAGAAATGTATATGATCATCGGGTTTGGCATACTCCACGCATCCGATTTCTTTCAAAAAATCACACGCCAGTGCTTCTCCCATACCGTATATTTCACCGCTTATAAGATGAGGCAACGCCATACCATTGGGAAAATGCCCAATTATTGTTTCCAGCATATTTCTAAACTCTTTGACATCAGCAAAGCGCTTCATAAACTTTGCCCCATCAACCACGGAGCGAGCAAAAGAATGCCAGAATCCGTTTTTGTTGGATTCTTCTACCCCAAACTCATCTACAAGTTTTCTGAATATTTCTTCACTGTTTCTTTCAGAAATTTTTTTATAATCATAATTGGAAAGAATCTTTTTAAATCGAACTTCCGTATCTGGATTATCAAACTTAATGACATTCGGCATCATATAGCGATTCTGACAACTTAACAATAATCGCACATATACATCCGTAAGTTTTGTGCTATCGCTTTTTATATTGTATTTTTCTACCGGCTTCAGTAATTTTTCGATTTTTTCTTGCGCTTTTTTAAAAACTTCTTTTTCGCCTTTTTGCTTATAGTATTCAACCAACTTTTGTTCTGCTTGTTTTTTTGCCTTTTCGAAAATACCGTGATACATCATATCCCTATCTCCCTATAATCGGAATTTCCAGTGCCGTAACTTATATTAATCAAGTTTTTTTATAAAATACAACAATTTAAAATATATGGCAAAATCAAACATATATGTTACGATTGGTTGGTTGTTTTTTATTGTCTTTCATCTATAAAAATTTTTATTGCAAAACGGACAAAAAAATATTACAATACCGACAGTAGGATTGATATTAAAGGCATAAAATGAGTGACAAAAATTTAACATCAATGATACATAATGTCGTTCTGAAATTTTCGATTGCACTGTCTGCAGTATCTTCGGTTTTGCCCGCAAAAGCCAATGAATTGGGCGGTACAAACTTAAATTCCATAAAAACAAACACCCCCGCAGCGCCTCAAAAAGATGATGGTAAATCAACCTTTAATTATACAGATTCCGTGCAAATTGCTCAGAATGTGAATAATTCCGATTTGTCCAAAAAATATCTTGAGCAAATGAAATTACCCATCGTATTAAAAGACGGTGAACAAGAAAATATTGATAATTATGCAATAAATTCACGCGTAGGCGACCTTAATTTTTTGGTTTTAAGTATGAGTTCCAAGGAACGTAAAACTCCTAAAAACAAGATAAATTTTAAACAACCTAAAGATTTGATTAAGCAATCAAATATCAATCTGGTTAATGAAAATGACCCTCTGCTCAATGAACTCGGTCTGTTGCGCAATAAAAACTCTATGGCAGTTTGCAGTAGCAACGGAAAGATTTATTTGAAAGTATTTGATAAAAATGAAAAACCAAATACCGATGTTACCGGAGGAATCAGAGGTATCGAAGAATACAAAGCCGGTAATCTTATAGCGATGATATCGACTTTAATTCACGAGGCAGTGCACCTTAAGCATCATTTATATGATAATATTGAAGACTTATCGTATCCGGCCGATATATACAGGGCAAATCGCGCTACCGAAAAAAATCGCTTATGCAGCACAAAATTTGAATGCTGCACATCTGTACCGCATTATGAAAGATAATGATATTTCAGCTCTGGAAATTAAGGGAAAAACAATACACACCGAAGACATATTAAATTACTATCCGGGAATCAAAGACTATGTTTTGAAAAACGGATTTTCGCCAAATAATCAGAAAGATGTTGACGCCATTTCCAAAATTTCAACAGATTATTGGAATGAAAATAGGCAAAACGGTTATAGAATACAAAACACATTGGCTGCGAGTATGCGCCATAATTCCGGAAATATTTTTGAGATTCTCAAAACCGATAAAAAATTATATGATGAAACAATTGATAAAATGGTGAAAAACATATATATCGGTAATAATACCAACGTTAATTTATCGCGCGGATTTTTTGATGATTTTTCTTTTGATGATGCGCTGAACGCAATGAAGAACGTTAATATTGCCGGAACTTTTACCGTTAAAAAAATTCAAGAAATCAATACTTATCTGATAAGTAAAAATATCACTGACAACGAAGCAAAAAATACCTATTTAAAAGAAAATTTTGACCATATGGTTTTGCGTGACGGTGACTTTGATGTCGGTTTGCAAAAAATCCTGCTTGATACAGATAACGAAAACAGAGGAACAATTATTTATGCCGACGGTTTGGTTGAAAAACAAATTGACGGCAAACACACCATATCAGGCAAAGAAGGAGAAGCCGATATAGCTCTCTTCGGTCACCTTAACAATCTTAAAGATAAAGTTGTCGGCAATACGGGTAAAAAAACGCCTGTCAAACAAAATAAAGCTTCACCGGAAATTGAACAAATGTATATACTTCAGCAAAATACACAGAAGAATCAAGATACCAAATAAAACTTTTTTAAGCTTCTAAAATTTCCTTTATCGGGCGGTAACTTTTACGATGTTGCGGAGTAATTCCATATCTTTTTAAAGCTTCTATATGCTCTTTTGTCCCGTAACCGGCGTTTTTCTCAAAACCGTACTCAGGATATTCAAGCGCCAGTTTTTTAAGCAAATTATCACGATAAACTTTAGCCATTATACTGGCGGCAGCAATTGAATACGATTTAGAATCGCCGCTTATGTAACACGAGCAGGAACAACAAAAATCGGCAGGCAAACGATTACCGTCAATCAGTGTATGTGTCGGAGATACTTTCAAATTCTGCACAGCTCTTTTCATTGCCAAAAATGTTGCCTGCAATATATTTAAGCTGTCTATTTCCGCCGCGCTGGCTTCACCGACGGCACACGAAATATGCCCTACCTTCTCTTCTTGCAACAACAAGTCATACAGTCTTTCGCGTTTTTTAGCCGAGAGTTTTTTAGAATCGTTAATTCCGTTTAACAATTCGGGATTTATGTCCCTGCTTAAAAAAACTACGGCACCGGCAACAACCGGTCCCACCCACGGTCCGCGACCGGCTTCATCAACTCCGCAGATTATTCCGGCAAACTTGTCTTCTATTTCCCAACTCGGCATAACTTTTCTCCATAATGCATAATTTATATGACTATGCCGTAAAAACAAGAATTCTATTTTGCTTATCCGCAATTTAATGACGGATTATATCTATTCCCTCATATTCGGCTTCCACAATGCCGCCTATTATCACTGCAACATTATCGAATCCGGCTTTTTCAAACATTTCCGCGGCTTTAGATGCCCTTCCGCCCGAAGAACAAAGTATATTAATTGTGGTATCCTTTGTCACTTTGTTTTCCCTAATAAATTCCATAGGATCCAACTCATTGATATCTTTGCAAATATGAGGTAAATTAAGCATCTCGTTTTGATGTTCCTCTTTGGAACGAACATCTAATATAAAAGAATTAACATTAAGGCTTATCGGTTTTATAAATCGCATTTTTATCTCCTTTTTATATAAAGAGATAATGCTTAATTATCCAAATTAAATACCTGCAAAACCATTTACCACGAGCGACCGCCTCCGCCGCCGAAACCTCCGCCGGAGAATCCGCCGCCTCCGGAACTTGAACTCCTTCGTATACCGCCGTTTGCTACACTTGGCATCGTAGCCGAATTAAAGTTTTTCATTAAATAATTAAAACTGTTAAAATGAAAACTGCCCTCACTCCATTCCGGTTGAGGCACCGCAATATTTGCAAATTGCTTTATCCATTTGTCGGAAACGCCCAAAACATACGCATACGGAAGTATTTGATAAAAATATTCGGGATTTTCCTCAACCATTTTTTCCAATCTTGCTTTTTCGGCAACTTCGATAAATTTTTTCAAGCCGAGCAAATGTCCTAAAATTTGGCGACCGTACCAATTCGGTTTAAGCATCTCTTTGAAGCAAATAAGCGAAATAAGCGAACACACGCACCCCATAATCAGCTGCGGAATATTTTCGGGATTAATCTCACTTACCATTTGCGGAACAAGAGCGGCAAGCTGTATAGAGGAAAACAAAAGTATATAAATCGCGGCGGCTCTGTTTTTAAATCCGGAAGATACCCAAATTATCAACATCATTAGCGCTTCTACACTGAAAAACGGAGCCAAATACCCGAATGAAAAATCATAATCAAACAAGACAAACAAGGTCAGCGATATATCAGCACACATCAGTAACCCCATCAATCCCCACAATAAAAAACTCATTGAAGATTTTTCAAAAAAACGTTTTTTATACTTTTTGCGATTAATATTTTTTTCAAGCGCTGTCCAACTTTTGTAAAACTCCTTTGAATTTTTGAGGTGATATCCGCAAACAGCTTTTTCATACTTATCGCGGAACAAAAAACCCATAACTGCCGATAAAAACTCGTTATCACCATCATAATCGGATATTTTTTTGAGCATAAAATCCGATTTATCGCTTGTAATTTTTATATGCCCCAAATTGGCAAGATAAACTATCAGGGCTGCCAATCCTTTTTTACTTACTTTTTCGGTACAAAGTTGTTCGGCATCGGTTGGAAGTACTCCCGGAGGTGGATAAAAAGACACAACCGGAGTAACGTGTTCATCGCGACCGAAAATATGCCAAATCAAAAATGAAAGCAATGTGCAAATAAGCAACCCCAACCAAACAATTTTTACGTACTTGCTTTTATGAAAAACGAAATAGCCGTCCGGCATTTTAATATGTATAGTAATTCCTTCATACGGCTGCAACGGTTTGGTAATATAGCCGCTTACATAATTTTCGCGCACCTCAAAAACCGCATTGCCGTTAAAGCCTTTTGTACCGTACTTGCCTATAGAGATACCAACATCATCGGGATTAATCTTCTGCGGCAGAACCACGGTAAAACGCGCATTATTTATCGGAACATTCCAATCGGTACCGATTATATTATAATAAAATTCGTTATCTTTTCCTCTCAGCAGATGCTGAAAATTTATTTTGTAATTATGCGCTCCTTTAATCCACTCATCTGCTTTGCCGATTTTAACAGAAACCTTTTCCAATGAGCGATTAACCGTATACTGCTCTGAAACGGATATATTGCTTATATGACTTTTGGAGCTTGGAATATCAAGAATAATACCGTGAGAACTTTGAGTAAACACCGTGTCAATATTTTCACTTACCCAAACGTTTTGTTCGCGATTAACCCGCAAAACGACATCATAATTTTCAATAAAAAAGTTTTCGGCTCTCGATGGCGAAATCAGCAGCAGAAAAAATAAAATATTCCAGAAAAATATTTTTTTCATTTATTTAAAGTTCCGCTTTAATATTTTCCCGTTCAACCATCTGTGCTTCAAACATTTCAGCTCTTTGAAAATGAAAAATCATACCGATTAAATTGGTCGGAAACATTTCCAAAAAAGTATTAAACTCGCGCACGGTTCCGTTATAATATTTGCGCGAGTTGGCAATATCGTTTTCAATTGCTTCCATTTGTTGCATCAACAGCGAATAGTTCTGATTGGCTTTTAAATCAGGATAATTTTCGGCGACAGCGTGTATTTTCGGTAATATCTGCCCTATTTGTAAATTAGCATTTAGTTTTTCGCTATCGGAAAGTTCTTCATAACTCTGCGAGCGAATTTTAGTAAGTTCGGTTAACAGATTTTTTTCGTGTGCGGTATAGCTTTTAACCGTTTCTATCAAATTTGGTAATAAATCCCAACGTTTTTTCAAATAAACATCCATTGTCGAAAAAGCCTCGCCCACATAATTTTTCAATACAACAGCTCTGTTGTATCCGTATATCAGCGCAGCCAAAAACGCGGCAACCGCAATAAAAATTTCCGTCATAATCAAACTCCTTTATCAAAGTGTATTATAACCGGCAATACATTTTATGCAATAAAAAACTATCAGTTCACAATATAATAATCATAAAAGAAACCTTTGAAAAACAGTGAAAAAAACACTTGCATTTAAATTTTAGTTGTATTATACATTCATTTGTTTGAGCCAAACAGGCTGAAAGGCATACCTGCAGGCTCTTGTGTAATTCCAGATATGATTGAAAGGGAATAAAATGCCAAAGTTAAAAACCAAAAAAGCCGCTGCCAAACGCATCAGCGTTACCGGTTCCGGCAAATTAAAAAGAAATCACTCGTTTAAGAGACACCTTCTTTTTAACAAACCTACAAAACAAAAAAGACAGGCTCGCGGTTCTAAGATTATTTCTGCCGCCAACAAGTTCATTAAAAAGTTTTTACCGTTTATTTAAGAGGGAGGATAAGATATGTCTCGTGTTAAAAGAGGTTTAACGGCTCACGCTCGTCATAAAAAAATTTTGAATATGGCGAAAGGTTACAGAGGCCGTAATAAAAATGTGTTCAGAGTAGCTGTCGAAAAAGTTGAAAAAGGTTTGCAATATGCTTACCGTGACAGAAAAGCAAAGAAAAGAAGTTTCCGTTCACTTTGGATTCAACGTATCAACGCTGCTACACGTATCCACGATATGACTTATTCTCGATTTATCAGCGGGCTTATCAAAGCCGGTGTTGAACTGGATAGAAAAGTTCTTGCTGATATCGCTTTGAAACAGCCCGAAGCATTTGCTCAGTTGGTTGAAACTGCCAAAGCGGCTCTTAAGAAATAAGACAGATACAAAAACATTAATTCGTAAAAAGAGTTAGCAAGGTCAGTTCCTAGCTGACTCTTTTTCATTTAATACAAACAAAAGGTTGCTGAAATTATGGAAAATTTAGATGATTTAAAAAGCGAAGCTTTGAAAAATATTCAGGCTTCCGCCGATTTAAAAGGATTAGATGAAATCAGAGTATCTATCCTTGGAAAAAAAGGTCAATTGACTGAAATGATGAAAGGATTGGGCGCTTTGCCTTTAGAAGAAAAAATTGCTATGGGTAAAGGTCTCAATATTGTTAAAAGCGAAATAGAACAAGCATTAGACGCTCAAAAGAAAATTTTGGAAGAAAAAGCTCTTAATGAAAAATTAGCCAACGAAACGGTTGATGTTACGTTGCCGGTTCGTCCTGAAACTCAGGGAAGAATACATCCTATATCCAAAATTTATGAAGAAGTAGCGGCCATTTTCGGAGAAATGGGATTTGACGTTGCCGATGGTCCGGATATTGAAGATCAATTCCACAACTTTAACGCTCTCAATATGCCTAACAATCACCCTGCCCGTCAAATGCAGGATACTTTCTATATTAACGATAATCCGGAAAAACCTTTTGATATGGACACGGCTTATGTTATCCGCACACAAACATCGGGAGTGCAAATTCGCACGATGGAAAAACAGCAACCACCCATCAGAATCATCGCATTGGGACGTACTTACCGTTCTGACTATGATGCCACTCATACTCCGATGTTTCATCAGGTAGAAGGCTTGATTATTGATAAAAATATTACAATGGCTCACTTAAAAGGATGCTTAAACAATTTTATGAAGGCCTTTTTTGAACTTGATGACCTGCCGATGCGTTATCGTCCTTCATACTTCCCGTTTACCGAACCGTCTGCCGAACTGGATATCGGCTGTAAAGTAACCAAAGATGAATTGAAAATCGGAGCCGGCACGGATTGGATGGAAGTATTGGGATGCGGTATGGTTCACCCGAGCGTTTTAAAAGCAGGCGGCATTGATCCGAATGAATATCAGGGGTTTGCCTTTGGAATGGGACTTGACCGCATAGCTATGCTCAAATATGGCATTCCGGACTTAAGATTGTTTTTCGAATCCGATGTCCGTTGGCTTAAACATTATGGATTTACCCCGCTTGATATATCTTCGATGACCGGCGGATTAAGCGATAACGGAGGACTTACACGATGAAATTCACATTATCTTGGCTCAAAGAGCATTTGGAAACTCAGGCTTCTATCAAAGAAATAGATGATACTTTAAACCGCATCGGTTTGGAAGTTGAGGAAATTTATAATCCGGCATCGAAACTGGACGGATTTATTACCGCACGCATTGACAGCGTAGAAAATCATCCGGATTCTGACCATTTGCATCTGTTGACTGTAAATGACGGCTCGCAAAAATATCAAGTTGTTTGCGGTGCTCCGAATGTTAAAGTCGGTTTGGTCGGTATTTTTGCTCCGGAAGGCACTTTAATTCCTTTATACAATGAAAAACTTACCCGTGCCAAAATCCGCGGTGTGGAAAGCTGCGGTATGATGTGCTCCGAAGATGAACTCGGAATCGGGCAAGATCATAACGGCATTATAGAGCTGCCGAGTGATACTCCGATAGGAGTTCCGGCTGCCGAAGTTTTGAATATTGATCCGGTAATAGAGGTATCTATTACTCCTAACAGAGCAGAATGTCTGGGTGTCCGCGGCATTGCCCGCGATTTGGCGGCGGCCGGTTTGGGAAAACTCAAACCGCTGAACATTGCAAAAACCGAAGCTAAATTTGCGAATCCGATTAAAATTAATGTGGAAGCTACTGAAGAATGTCCGGTATACACAGGTCGTTATATAAGAGGGGTAAATAATCACGCCGAAACCCCGAAATGGATGAAGGATCGCTTGAGCGCCGTCGGATTACACTCAATTTCTCCGCTCGTTGATATTACCAATTATATCAACTTTGATTTGGCGCGTCCTTTACACGTTTTTGACGCCGATAAATTAAAAGGAAACATTACCGTCCGTATGGCAAAAGCAGGAGAAAAATTTGTAGCACTAAATGAAAAAGAATATGCTTTGCCTGATTATGCTTTGGGCATTTGTGATGATGAAGGCGTGCAATGCTTGGGCGGTATTATGGGCGGCTTGGAAAAAGGCTGTAATAAAAATACCGTTAACGTATTACTGGAATGTGCTTTGTTCAAACCGGTATGTATTGCAAAAACCGGACGCCACCTGCAAATTGATTCGGATTCCCGTTATCGTTATGAACGCTGGGTTGATCCGAAATCAAACATCAGCGGTTCGGATTATGCAACTGCGTTAATTTTAAGTATTTGCGGCGGTGAAGCTTCCGAATTGACGGTTGTCGGTTCCGAAGACGTTGAACCGCAAATCGCTTATTTGCGTCCGGAACGTTTGGAAACTCTTATCGGAATGCCGGTCAGTGCCGAAAAATCTATGGAAATTTTACAAAATCTCGGATTTGAGGTATCTATGGAAAACGGCAAAATAAAAGCCGTATCCCCTAGTTGGCGCGGCGATATTGAGGGCGAGCACGACTTGGTGGAAGAAGTAGTCAGAATGGTCGGCATTGATAAAGTTCCGGCAATTCTGCCGCCGTGCGATACGTTCCCAAAGCAAATTTTAACACCGCTTCAACATAACGTAGCCACCATCAAACACGAACTTGCCACCCGCGGTATGTATGAAACAGTTACGTGGAGTTTTACCGACAGTGAAATTGCTAGATTTTTCCGCAAAGGAAACGAAGCTGTTTTATTACAGAATCCGATTGCCAAGGAACTGAATGAAATGCGTCCGTCTATATTACCAAACCTTTTGATTGCGGTTAAAAACAATGTGGCGCGCGGTTATTCAAATGTGGCTTTATTTGAAGTCGGACCTGAATTTACCGGACGCAATCCGGGAGAACAACATATATCGGCAAGCGGTGTGCGTGCAGGTCAGACTGCAAAAAAGGAATGGACATCATCTGCCCGCAGCTACGATGTTTTTGATGCCAAAGCCGATGCATTGGCTGTTATCGCGGCGGCAAAAGGACCTTATGAAAACCCGCAGATTACAACCGATGCGCCGGATTATTACCATCCGGGGCGCTCGGGAACCATTCGTTTGGGCAAAAATGTATTGGCATATTTCGGAGAAATTCACCCGAGCATTTTAAAAGCTTTAGATATCAAGACCAGAGTTATGGCTTTTGAAGTCAATGTTGATAACATTCCTTTGCCTCGCCAATCCAATGGTAAAACCCGTAAGAAACTCGAGCTTTCAGCCTTCCAACCGGTTGATAAAGATTTGGCTTTTGTAGTTAATAAAGACGTAAATGCCGCTTCTGTTATAGCGGCAGCCAAAAATGCCGATCGTAATCATATAACCGATGTAAGAATCTTTGACGTTTACGAAGGCGATAATTTACCTCAAGGTAAAAAATCAATAGCCATCAGTTTGACATTCCAACCGGTTGAACAGACATTCACCGATAAGGATATCGAAAACCTGATGAATAAAGTTATTGTCGAGGTTGGTAAAAAGACCGGCGGGGAACTGAGAAAGGAGTAATAAAATGGCTTTAAAAACGACCAGAAAAGAAAATTATCCTCAGTGGTATCAATGCGTAGTATCTGCAGCAGATATGGCCGAAAATTCGGTTTCTCCGGGCTGTATGGTAATGAAGGCTTGGGGCTACGGATTATGGGAAAGATTGCAGCGTGTATTGGATGAAAAAATTAAAGAAACCGGACACGAAAACTATTACTTCCCTATGTTTATTCCGCTCTCATTTTTTCAAAAAGAAGCTGACCACGTAGAAGGTTTTGCCAAGGAAATGGCAGTGGTAACCCATTCTCGTTTGGTAAACGAAGATGGTAAATTAAAACCGTCTTCTCCGTTGGAAGAACCGTTAATTGTGCGTCCGACCAGTGAAACCATTATTGCCGATTCATTTGCCAAATGGGTTAAATCATATCGTGATTTACCGATTTTGCTTAACCAATGGGCCAATGTGGTGCGTTGGGAAATGCGTCCGCGCCTGTTTTTGCGCACCCGTGAATTTTTATGGCAGGAAGGTCATACCGTTCACGCAACCTTGAAAGAAGCCGAAGATGAAACCATAACAATGCTTAATGTTTATAAAGAATTTGCCGAAAACACTCTGGCGATGCCTGTATTAACCGGTCGCAAACCGGAACACGAAAAATTTCCGGGGGCGATTGATACTTATTGTATTGAAGCGATGATGCAGGACGGTAAAGCTCTGCAAGCGGGAACTTCTCACTTTTTGGGGCAGAATTTTGCCAAATCGGCTGATATCAAATTCGTAAATGCCAATAATGAATTGGAATATGCTTACACAACCTCGTGGGGTGTTTCCACCCGCTTTATCGGCGGAGTTATTATGTCGCACGCCGATGATGAGGGAATGGCGGTTCCGCCGCGGGTGGCTCCGTATCAGATTGTATTCATTCCGCTGATTAAAAAGGAAGAAGACCGTCAAAAGGTTACGGACTATATCGCGAGCCTTCAAAACGAAATTAAAAATAAGACCGCCTTCGGTGAAAAAATTCGCATCAAAGTTGATACTCGCGATAAAAGCAATGTCGACAAGGTTTGGGAATGGATAAGAAAAGGCGCGCCTATGGTTTGCGAAATCGGAGCTCGTGACGTGGACTCCGACGGTTTAATGGTTAAAGAGCGTATTTTCATCGGGCAACCGGAAGGCAAAAAGATTCTGAAAAAAGATGAGTTCATTAACCAAATCAGCGAGCGTTTGGAGTTTTTGCAACAGGAAATGTTCAAACGCGCACAAAAACGTTTGGAAGATAATATCAGAACAGATATTACCACACCGGAAGAGTTTGCCGCTTACTTTGCCAACTCTAATGAATGGATAGAAGACGGCAAACAGGGAAAAGTAGCGTTTGTCCGCGGTAAATGGAGCGGAGATCCGGCAAGCGAAGAGATTTTAAAATCAATGAAAATAACTATTCGCTGCATACCGTTTGAGCAAAGCGGAACAACCGGAAAATGCCTGCTTACCGGTAAAGAGGCCACAACGGACGTTATTTACGCCCGTTCTTATTAATTTTTATGGAACATCAACAATGCACTCAGCCGCTCACCCTTTTTTCTCGGTAATCACTCCGACATACAATCGGGGACATTTGCTAAGTGCATTGTTTGACTCTCTTAATAGGCAATCATTCAATGACTTTGAATGGATAATCGGTGATGACGGCTCAACCGACAACACCGAAGAAGTGGTCAACAACTTCATTAAAGATGCTAATTTTTCGATTGTGTATCTTAAACTAAAACACGGAGGCAAACATAACGCTTGTTTAGAAATAAGTAAGCATATTAAGGGACAATATGTTGTCAGCATTGACTCCGATGATGAACTTTATACCAACGGCTCTTTGCAGGATATTCACGATGAGATAATCAACTTGCCAAACAGCAAATTTTGGGGTGTCGGAAGTTGTTTTATTAATCAGGACGATAAAATATTTCCGCCTTTGAATAGCGATTTTGAAGACATCAGCCAAGATAAATTTTTGGAGTATTTCACTGCAAAATCATATATGCTCAATTCTTTCAGAGTATTAAAAGCGGAATGCGTTGAAATGCGTGAACATCCTAAAAGTGAAGAGTTGGCGTATTATCCGGAAATTGTCGATATTCTGCAAACCGTTTTGGAAAACAAAGATTACCGTATACGTATTTTCAATAAAACTTGGTATAAATATAATATGTATAATCCGGACAGCGTCACGGTTTTGCACAAAAATTCGGTTATTTTTTGGATTGAATGTGTTGAAATCGTCAATCTGTTCTATCAATACGGTCTTGATAAAAAGTATAAAGAATTTATTCACATCAGATTAAATAAACTCGGAAGAGGTATTTATAAACAAAAAGGATTTAGGGCAACTCTTGATGCGCTCAAATCGAAAGAAGCCAAGAAATATTTCATTTACGCCTGCTGCATCAGACGTTTTCTGCGTTATATATTTTTGATTGATAAACAAATGAGCCGTATTAAAGTATACTTATTCGGTATCAAAATTTTCGCATTGAAACGCAAATAGCACGGTTTGCGATAATAGATATCCACCAGTAAACTGGTGGTACTATTAACGCTACAAACCTTGCGGTTTGACCGCACTTTCAGTGCGGAACGGCGTTATTCTAACGCCTTAACATTCATCCCCGTATAAATACGGGGTTTTCTGCAAGGCAACTA
>JAFUSH010000008.1 GCA_017471705.1 Alphaproteobacteria bacterium
CCGCCAGCTCGTAAGAAAATCTCTCTTAAAATTACTATTTCAGGTAGAATGTTTGTGTCATATCGTGATAAATCTTTCTCCTTGTTTTAACGACTTTTTTGTTACTCTAACTGTTCCGTTTTAAATTTGTCGTAACATAAAGATAATCAAATTGACCGCAAAGAATTTGTTCAATCCCTGATAAGAGGAAATGTTGATGAAAATATTGAGAAAATTGTTACTTCCGCCAAAGAAAATGTAATAAAAAAGCTGAAAGAACGCAAAAATGACACTTCGCGCACTCCGCTTTTCAAAGCAGAAATTAACAGTATTGTTCAAGGATTAGATGTCAGTTATTCTATTTCGCGAAACAGTGATGCGGTCAAACAAGCCAACCGCAAAGTTCGCAGTTACTTCAGCGAAGCAGATGCAGCAACGTATCGGAAAGAATATCCGAAAGATTTTACGGCACGCTCCAAAAAAGAAGGCTCCAAAGAAGACTTTTTGAAATTGCTCGGCAGTATGGCTGCCGCCGGATACAATCAAGTTCATTTAGGCATCAAACCGTCCGAAGATACTTTCAATAAATTTAAAGAAATAATGAAGAAGAATTATCCGCATAATACCGATGAGATTATCAATAAATCTTTAGGCATAGCAAAAAATGCCGACAAAGAAGCGCAGTTCAAAGCTTTTGCCGATAAAGGAGCTTCTGTTTATACGCAAATGCTCGGCGGATTTATGCAACTGCGTATGGATACATTAAATGAAACTCCAAATATCAATATCATCAACTCGCTTAAAAAATACATCGACGGTATGCAGAACGGTGTTCAAGATATTCACGCTATGTCAATGTTAATGCCGGATAAAGATAACGGAAATGAAAGTGTGAAAAAACAGCTCAGTCAGGAGCAGCACGTTAATGTTGACCATAAAATTCCGGTAGCCTCTGCCATTCCGCTGCTGATTAAGCTAAATCCGGAAATGGGCGGCAATTTGGATCCCAATAAATTACAACTTTCTCAACTTTTAGAGTTGGCTGAAAAAGCCGCACCGTTGGTAGATAACATCGGAAATCACCGTCAAATCATCAGTAAATCTCTTAATAATATGCTGGAAGCAAACGGACAGTTTATTTTAGATAAAGAAAAAGATAACTCTATTTTGGCAGTGCGCTACCAATTACCTAAAATTCAGGAAGCTATCAGCAAAATGTTCGGTTCCGACACTGCAAAAGCAGAACGCTATCAGGAAGCTTTTGCCAAATATTCTAAGGCAGATAAACAAGGAGTTATAACAACATCTCTTGCTTTACCGGAAGCGGAAGTTTTAACTAATGCACGCAAAGAAAACAGTTCTGATAAAAATATTTTAGATGTTCGCGTAATTACCGAAAACGCATTAGTTATGGAAAAATAATTTTGTCTTAAATTACAAAAAAATCTCTTGCCATACAAAGCAAGAGATTTTTTATCATTTCGACCACAATTCAGAAATATCTGTAAACGATTTTACAGAGGTCGGCAGTTGGCACCATATCTGACCGACTTTTTTGCTGAAACCGATACAATTGCATTGCAACTTGCCTTCAGAAACAGTAAAAGATTCCATATCCACACTTATTTCATCTCCACTTTTAATGTTCATCAGCGTTAACTTTGCAGTATCCACACTCTTTTCAGACATATTACCGAACAGCCCGTTTGGCTCATTTATACACAAGCATACCGATAACGATGGTATATTTCGACACATATTATTTGTTGAAATACATACCACGTCCAATCTCAGCCAAACATTATCTGAAAAGCCGACATACACTTTATCGACAGTAGCCTTTATAGACACCTTTCCGTCAGACAGTAAATCATCTTTATTCAATTCCGAAAGAATATCATATACGGGCTTATATGCCTTTCGCGTCAAATTCTCGGGAAACACTATACCGCTCTCATTTTTCTTGAGGCGAATATTGTCCCCGACATAAACCGGTTCATTATCAACAATCGGAACTGCGTTATACAATAATTCCTGCTGTTGCGACAACTCAACTATTTTGCCGTCTTTAAGAACAGCTTTTTGGGGCAAAAAAGTAAAACTTGCATTGTCATCTAACACCAGACTGACAGTTCCTTCAATAGAAATACAGTCACTCAAATAATTCATACTCATACATTTTTAATTTAGATTAATTATATAATTTTCGCTTGAATATAGCATATAACAAACTAATGTCAAACAAAAAACCGCGGACAGAAATGTCCGCGGTTCTTGCTGTACCTTTTAAAGACTATTTCTTTTCTAAATCTTCACCGGTTTCTTGATTTACGCGTTTCGCCGACAGCTTAATTTTGCCGCGGTTATCGGTTCCCATACATTTAACCCACATTGTATCGCCTTCTTTGTAGAAATCGGAAACCGAAGCAATGCGTTCATTTTTCACTTCGGAAATATGAACCAATCCCTCGGTCTGACCTAAGAAGCGGACAAACGCGCCGAAATCCATAATTTTGGTAATCGTTCCTTTATAAATTTTACCGATTTCCGGTTCGGCAACAATGCCGGTAATAATATCAATTGCTTTCTGGCAATTTTCGGCATTAGCGGAAGCAATCAACACCACGCCGTCATCGCTGATTTCGATTTTAGTATTAGTTTGTTCGATAATCTCACGAATAACCTTACCGCCGGAACCGATAACTTCACGGATTTTATCAACCGGAATCTGCATACTGTAAATACGCGGAGCTTTCGGAGAAATTTCCGGACGCGGAGCCTCCAAAGCCTTAGCCATTTCACCCAAAATATGGATACGCCCTTCGTGAGCCTGAGCCAAAGCATTTTGCATAATTTCTTTGGTAATGGAGGTAATTTTAATATCCATTTGCAACGCGGTTACACCGTCTTTAGTTCCGGCAACTTTGAAATCCATATCACCGAGATGGTCTTCATCGCCCAAAATATCGGTCAAGATTGCAACTCTGCCGTCATCTTCTTTAATTAAACCCATAGCAATGCCGGCAACAGGCTTCTTCATCGGCACGCCGGCATCCATTAATGATAAGCAGGTTCCGCAAACGGTTGCCATAGAAGAAGAACCGTTGGATTCCATAATATCGGAAACCACACGCAGAGTATAAGGGAATACTTCCTTATCTTTCGGCAACATCGGATGAATGGCGCGCCAAGCCAGTTTTCCGTGACCTATTTCACGACGCCCCGGAGTTCCTAATCTGCCGCATTCACCGACCGAAAACGGCGGAAAGTTATAGTAAAGCATAAAATCTTGCTTATATTCGCTCATCAAACCATCGACCAATTGTGCATCATCAGGTGTTCCCAATGTGGTAACAACCAAGGCCTGCGTTTCACCTCTGGTAAACAAAGCAGATCCGTGAGCCTCCGGCAACAAACCGACTTCGCATTGAATAGGACGAACAGTTTCAGTATCACGGCCGTCAATACGATGACCGGTAGAGAGAACCTTTTCACGCATTGTATGGTGCATAACATTTTCAATAGCGTCGGCAACAAAAGCGATTTCCACTTCATTTTCTTCCGGAACGGTAGCTTTAACCTCTTCCGCCAATTGACCTAAAACAGCAGCGCGCTCCTGTTTATCGGTAATACCGAAAGCTTCCGTATATCTGGCGCCGAACTCTTGCATAATACGATTGCTCAAATTGGTGTATTCTTCCGGAAAAGTCGGAACTTCCCATTTTTCTTTGCCGACTTCGTCCGCCAACTCTTTAATCATTTTAATAACACCTTGGAAGCTTTCAAAACCGAACATTACCGAGCCGAGCATTACTTCTTCGGACAGCTCGTTAGCCTCGGATTCTACCATCAAAACGCCCTCTTCGGTACCGGCAACAGTCAACTCCAAATCTGATGTTGTTTGTTGTTCAACACTCGGATTCAAAATATAAGCACCGTCTTTGTAGCCAACTTTCGCCGCTCCGATAGGTCCCATAAACGGAATGCCTGAAACAGCCAACGCAGCAGATGCCGCCACCATAGAAACCACATCAGAATCATTTTTCTGGTCGTGAGAAAGCACCGTGCAGACAATTTGCACTTCATTTTTGAAAGCATCCGGAAACAACGGACGAATAGGTCTGTCAATCAGACGTGAGATTAAAACTTCACGTTCCGAAGGCTTACCCTCTCTTTTATTGAAGCCTCCCGGAATTTTACCGGTTGCATAATATTTTTCCTGATAGTTTACGGTTAAAGGAAAGAAATCCTGATCTGCCTTTACCTCTTTTGCGGCAACCACCGTTGCAACAACCACTGTTTCTCCATACGTTGCCACAACCGCTCCGGTTGCCTGTCTGGCAATCTTACCTGTTTCTAATGTTAATTTACGACCGCCCCATTCCATTTCTTTGCGGCATATTTTAAAATCTATCATATTTTTTCTTTCCTTTCATACATCTTTTTAAACCTCACCCGATCAGGCATCGGGATTTTTTAGGGGTTGCGAGCAAACCACGCAACCCCGTATTTTATCGTTATATTACTTACGTAAATCTAACTTTTTAATGATAGCCTGATATCTTTCTTCGCTGACGCTCTTCAAGTGATCCAGCAAGTGACGGCGACGGCTGACCATCTTCATCAAACCCAAACGAGAATGCAAATCTTTTTTATGAACATTGAAGTGTTCAATCAAAGAATTGATTCTATATGTCCAAATGGCAATTTGCACTTCCGGACAACCGGTATCATTTTCATTAGCGCCGTATTTAGCGACGATTTCTTTTTTAATTTCACTGTTAATCGACATCTTTTATTTCCTTTTTAATATTATTTTGAAACACGCGAATCGGTGAAATTTTGTGTTCATCAACCCGCACCAAAGCAATCAGACAATCAGCGAACACAGCTCTCAGCGTCGAACCCTGCGGAAAATCCGCATAATTTTTCGGCGACAAGCCCTGTCCGTAGCTTAATTTGATTGCATCTTGAGCCGAAACAGCAATCTCCGCGATGTCGCGCAGAGATGTTTCCATCGGCAAAAGAGACTTGCGTCGTTCTTCTACATACTCCATTTTTTCCAAAGAATCCAGTAAAATTTTATCTTTAAGCGTAAAATTTCCGCACTTTGTGCGTCTGAGTTCAGTCAAATGTCCCACCGTACCCAAATAAACCGCTAAATCGTGTCCGAGCGTTCGCACATAGGTTCCTTTAGAACATTCTACCCTGAATTTTGCCGAATCGGCGCGTTCTTCCAACAGTTCCAGCGCGTAGATTTTTATTTCACGCTCCGGTATTTCTACGCTTTGTCCCTTGCGCGCCAATTTATAGGCTTGCTGACCGTTGATTTTAATAGCGGAATAAATCGGCGGAATTTGTTTTATGCTACCGATAAAATTCGGTATCGCCGCCAAAATTTCCTCTTTGGTCGGAATTTTGGAACTGATTGCCGCTATTTCGCCCTCAATATCATCAGTTGAAGTTTGCTCACCCCATTTCAGTACAAACTCATATTCTTTTCTGCCGTCGGTCACATAAGGAGCCAATTTGGTTGCCTCTCCGAAAGCAATCGGCAAAACACCGGTGGCAAAAGGATCAAGCGTTCCGGTATGTCCGTTTTTATTAGCGTGCAAAAGATAGCGGGTTTTTCCGACAACCTGCGTTGAAGTCATACCTTGCGGCTTGTCTATAATCAGCCACCCGTCAATATTATCTGCTTTAGTGTGTTTCATTTTATCATCCTGTTTAATATTGTCTTTATTTTGCAAATTCCTTTTTGCTTGTCAATATGTTATCGAAAATGCTTATTTTAAACGGTCGTTTTTTTTCTACAGTGATTTTTAAAATTGCTCATTCATAACAGCTTGATTTTAGTATATAAAATACAATACAGCTTCCAAGAAAAGTGATTGACAAAAACGACCGTTTTTATTATACTGAAAGTGACTATTAAATACAAATTATGAATGAAATTTAAATTTATTATAAAATTTCACACTCTTGAGTGCTTGGTTCATAATTTGTATTTTTTGTTTTTAATCCACAAGAGTATTAACTAAAAAAAACTATTATGAAAAAGGCAGTCGTTATGTTTTTCGCCGTTATGGCAATTGTTTTGGGATACTATTCAGCAACCTCAGATAAAGAAGAGGTCGTTGTTCAGACCCCAACCACCTTCATTATGAAATATTCAGATGGAGGACAAGAGATGGAAAGTATAGCCCTCACCAGTGATGTCCCTGCTGTAACGAATTGGAAAAGTGGTCGTCCAGCAAATATCACTATCAGATATTCCGATGGTAGTGAGAGAGCGGAGGATATAGTTTTCAGCAGTGATGTCCCTGCTGTAACGAACTGGAAACATGTGAAATAAAAAAGACAGCGTTTAATTCTTCCGCTTGGGAGATTAGACGCTGTTTTTTTTGTTTATACGTATCAGCTCAATTATGATTTATGTATGATATGAAAATGTCATACCTCCGAGCAAAGCGAGGTCAGCGTATCTTCCGATTAATTAAATAATTTGAAGCCCCCTTGAATTTTTTGCTTATCGCAAAAAATAGGGGTGACAATACTCTTTTGTAATACAAAAATCATAATTGAGCCAATATATGTTAAACACAAAGTCTCCTCCCCAAGAATGGCAAGAAAAATGCAATCCCGATGATATCAAAAAAAGCAATTATGAGAACAACAGAAAAGCTGCTTCCGACTATGACATTTTGATTATCTTGCCGTCATTTGCGCAAATTCTTCTTCGCTCAAGGTTTTCACGCCCAACTCAGCGGCTTTCTTTGCCTTACTTCCGGCATCTGCTCCCACTACCACAAAATCAGTGTGTGAAGACACTGAACCTGCTACTTTGGCGCCGAATTTCTGCGCTAATGCCTTAGCCTCGGCGCGGGTGAATTTTTCCAGTGTACCGGTAAACACTACCGTCTTACCGCTTAACGGCGAATCGGTTATTTCATCATTGACATACTCTTCCACCGCTACATATTTGCGCAGTTCTTTAATAATCCTCAAATTATGCTCTTCACCGAAAAATTCAACAATATCTTTTGCCATTTCACCGCCGATACCGTCAATTGCCACCAATTTAGCCGTTTCCCGCGCACACATATCCGCCTGCAAATTATCAAAAGTACCGTAATTTTTAGCCAGTAACAAAGCTGTGGCACTCCCGACCTGCGGTATGCCTAAAGCATAAATAAAGCGCGGCAATGAAATATTTCGCCGATTACGAATAGCCGCAAATAAATTGTTCACCGAAAGTTTACCCCAACCTTCGCGTTTTTCCAATTCCAACCCTTTTTCCGCCGAAAACAAAAATAAATCTTCGGCTTGGGATTGATTGCGTTCTTCCAAAGTGAAAATGTCCGCCGGATTGTGCAAAATTCCTTCCGAATAAAATTCTTCAACTACTTTATCGCCCAATCCGACAATATCAAACGCATCTTTGCTGACAAAGTGCTTCAAGCGTTCCTTGGCTTGTGCCGGACAAGTAAGTCCTCCGGTACAGCGTCTGATTGCTTCATCTTCTTCTCTGATTGCGTGAGCTCCGCATTCCGGACATATGGTCGGAAATGCAAAAGGTTTAGAATCGGCGGGACGTTTATCCAGCTTTACTTCCACAATCTGCGGAATTACGTCACCGGCGCGCTGCACCACCACCATATCCCCGATGCGAATATCTTTACGAGCAATTTCATCTTCATTGTGCAAAGTGGCGTGCGAAACAATCACTCCGCCGACATTCACCGGTTCCAAATCCGCCACCGGAGTCAGAGCTCCGGTGCGTCCCACCTGCACTCTTATATTATTAATGCGTGTCAACGCTTGCTCCGCCGGAAATTTATGCGCAATTGCCCACCGCGGAGTGCGCGTCAAAAATCCCAGACGATTTTGCAAATCTATGGAATTAACTTTATAAACCACGCCGTCAATATCATACGGCAAATCGGCTCTGATTTCCATAATATGCTTAAAATTTTCTTCTATCTGCGCTATGTCTGAACATACTTTATTGAGCGGATTTACCGGAAATCCCCATTCCCTGAGTTTATCAAAAAATTGCTCTTGAGTTTGCCACTTTCTTTCGGAAACTTCGCCCCAAGTGTATGCCCATATACTTAACTTACGCTCGGCGGTAATCCGTGGATTTAATTGCCGCAGAGAACCGGCAGCCGCATTGCGCGGATTGGCAAATATTTTTTTATGTTCCGTTTCTGCCTTTTCATTAAGCGCAAAAAAATCCGCTTTTGCCATATAAACTTCACCGCGCACCTCTAAAATTTCGGGAACATTGTCCGGCAATTTTTGGGGCAACTGTTTAATCGTTTTCAAATTCTCCGTAATATCTTCGCCTACCACTCCGTCACCGCGGGTAGCACCGGATATCAAAACGCCTTTTTCATAACGGGCAGAAAAAGACAATCCGTCAATTTTCGGCTCGGCCATAAATGCGATATTTTCGGCAGTATTTAAAAATCTTTTCACGCTCAAAACGAAATCTTCAACTTCAGCAATGGAGAACACATCACCGAGCGAAAGCATCGGAAAACGATGTTCTATTTTACCGAATCTGCTCAAAACCGCCGAACCTACACGTTTTGACGGACTGTCGGAACGCACTAAATCCGGAAAACGAGCTTCTATTTGTGCATTGCGATGTTTCAAAACATCATAATCGGCATCGGTTAAATCCGGCGCGTCATTTTGATAATAAGCATTATCGGCTTTGGCAATTTTTATTGCCAATTCCGCCAGCTCTTGAGCGGCTTCTTCTTTGGTTAACTGCTGAACTTCTTTCATATTTTCTCCCCAGAAAAAAATATATAGTATCCATTTCAAAAGTAAAAAGTAAAAACATTGTTTTGAACAAATATATTTGACACTTTTTGCTAAAAATGCTAAAATTATTGTATATTGTTTGTGAAGGGGGAAATAATTATGACAGATGAAAATGAAGATGCAGTTCAATCGTCCGATGCCGGACAAAGTTCCGATGCTGCGGAAATTGCTGCCGAAGAGGTAAGGACTGCAAAAGATATTGTTACTGATTCTTCACAGCAAATGTTCGATAATTTCGTGAGCAAAAATTTCGATGAAGAGCAACAACGAGAAATATACGGTCAAATTGATACGGCTATACAAGAAAACAACGGTAATTGTACGATAACTTGGCAGGGAGAAGATAAAAAAGATAAAGTCGAAGTAACTTATGTTAACGGCAGAATGACGAAGTTTGAAATGAATAACCGCACCGTTACCGAAGATTTTAATGCCAGTCAACATATTGAATATAAGGAAAAAAAGCATTCTGTAAAAGTTGTTTCCAAAGAAAAGCATAATCTGGACGGCAGTACAAACAAATGGAAATGCTCCGTAAAGGCAAACGATGATAATTCTTTCCGCGCCAAAAATTCCCGAACCGTTTCTCACAGTGAAACAAGCCTTACTCAACATTCATCATCTGCAGTGAAAGAATCGCGAAAAGTAAAAAGTGAAAATAACGGTTACTCCGATAAATATACAACAACTTCCGCAAATTTAAAAATCGGAGAAGAAAATAAATTCTCGGTTAAAGGACATAGCGAAACCCTGCATTACAATGAAAATGGAGAAGAAATAAAAAGAACCGGTTCAGATAATTTACTTTCGGTAGGCTCTGATGGGGTGCAAGTTTTTCACGCAAACAGTTCCCAACATACCATTGCAGACGGTTCAACGATTACATCACAAAAAGGAATCGGGGTCACTTTGAATGAAGGTATGGTAACGGTAAGCGGGGGAACTCAAAACACCATAACAGATGAGTACGGTAATACTTTATATAATAGCGAAAGAATTGCCTCTGTCGGGGTTGGCAACGGCATTGCCGGCAGTTATCACCGAAAAAAAGAAACTCCTCAAGAAACAATTGAAACAACATTTTCCGCAGATGTGCATACCGGACACATCAAAACCGTTGCGGATGTCTACCATCGTAACGATGATTATGAATTGCGTAAAAGATTATCTGCCGACTTTAATGCATATAAACGGTGTATAGATGTACAACATAAAGTTCAACGTTCATCAGACGGTCAATACAGTGAACAAAACACTGCTTTAAATGCTACCGTCAACTCTAAATCCGGAACAATAACTTATAAAAAAGAAAATGTTTACCCTGATGGTTCTTCATCTTCTTCCGAGGTAAAAGGCAGCGTATATGTTCAGGGGCTCTCCCATACCGGAGTATCTATAACTCAAACAAGCAACGGAGAAACTCATAATCTTATGAAACTGGATACTCAAAAGGCTTACAATGTGCTCGATGGTATGAGTAATGGAGTTTTAAGCTCTGTAGAACAAGTAATAAGCAACATCGAAAATGTGAAAAACAGCGTTTCCAACACTGTTCAGACAGCGCAGAACACAATAAATCAAAATCCTGTTAATCGCTTTATGCAATCATCTTATGACCGTTAAAAGCTATTAACCGCCATCATTTTATACGTTGAATAAGAAGTTCATCAAATCGCCGTCCTGCACCTGATATTCTTTGCCCTCGGAGCGAATTTTTCCGGCATCGCGGCACCCCTGTTCTCCGCCGAATTTCACATAATCATCATAAGATATGGTTTCGGCCCTGATGAAACCGCGCTCGAAATCGGAGTGAATAATTCCGGCACACTGCGGAGCTTTCATTCCTTTTACAAATGTCCACGCTCTGACTTCTTTCGGACCGGCGGTAAAATATGTCTGCAATCCCAACAAATCGTATCCGGCGTGAATAATTTTAGAAAGTCCGGTTTCTTCCAGTCCTAAAGCTTCCAAAAAATCCTTTTTTTCGGCTTCGGATTCGAGTTGCGCTACTTCGGATTCGATTTCCGCAGAAATAATCACCGTTTGCGCACCCTCTTTTTGAGCCATCTCTGCCACCTCTTGCGAAAACTTATTACCGGTTGCCGCCGAATCTTCGTCAACATTACAAACATATAATACCGGCTTTGAGGTCAGAAGCTGAAGCATTTTATAACATTTATAAGCCTCTTTATCCGCCTTATCCGGAGCCGCCATACTGGCCGGTTCCCCCTTTTGCAAAGCCGCAATTATCGGTTCCATAACCCTTACGTTAACCGCCGCATCTTTATCGCCGGCAGTTGCTTTTTTACGCAATTGTTCAATACGTTTTTGCAAAGACTCCAAATCGGCAATCATCAATTCGGTTTTAACGATTTCAGCGTCACGCACCGGATTAACACTGCCCTCAACGTGAGTGATATTATCATTTTCAAAACAACGCAAAACGTGAATAACCGCATCTGTTTCGCGAATATTGGCCAAAAATTGATTACCCAATCCTTCTCCTTTGGAAGCTCCTTTAACCAGTCCGGCAATATCCACAAACTCCAATTGTGTAGGTACGATATTTTTCGGTTTAACCATTTCCACCAATTTATCCAGACGTTTGTCCGGTACCGCTACCCTGCCGGTATTAGGCTCAATAGTGCAGAACGGAAAATTGGCCGCCTGCGCCGCAATTGTTTGTGTTAAAGCATTAAAAAGCGTGGACTTTCCCACATTAGGCAATCCGACAATACCGCAATTAAAACCCATATTAAAAAACTCCGTTATTTATTAAATTGTCATTTTTATAAACAAATATACTTTGCTTTGCAAGCACAAAAATAAAACCCGCCGATAAGGCGAGTTTTATTTGACATTGTCTAAAGGGATTAGAAGCCTTCAGTATCAATACGCTTGCGCATTTGTTTGCGTGCACGGCGAACAGCTTCAGCCTTACGACGAGCTTTCTTCTCGCAGTTTTTCTCATGGCAACGGCGCAATTTCATTTCGCGGAAAACGCCTTCCCTTTGCATTTTCTTTTTCAAGATTTTCAAAGATTGGTTTACATCATTTCCGATAACCGTAACTTGTACCACCTAAATCACCCCTTTCTTAATTCTCTAAAATTAATTTGCGCTCTGTTTAGCATACGTTTTTTTCATTTGCAAGCAAAAAATCGCAAAAATTAAGCAATTATATTCGGATTTATTGCCGTTTCCACTTTATCAATCTTTTTAGCCAAACCGCTCTTCTGCGAACTCAAGCGTTTTGCCTGAAAAAAATCTATGGTCTTACCCTGCTTCAACAAGCGGGACAAATCATTATTAACATGACGCTGTTCCAACTTCAATTCACATAATAAAAGCTGTAACTTCGCTGTTTTATCGTTCATAGTCATATTATTTATATGGTCCTTTCTTGAAATAAAGTGTAAAAACTTTATTTTTTAGTGGAAATTTAGTATCAAAGTCTGTAAAGAGTATACATTATTTTATACTTAAATGCAACTACAAAAACGGAGTATTTTATGACTAATATTAAAAGAATCGGAGTTTTGACAAGCGGAGGCGATTGCGCCGGACTTAATGCCGTAGTTATGGCTGTGGTCAATGCAGCCACCGGATACGGCTGGGAAGTGTACGGTATCCACGACGGTACAGACGGTTTGACAAACCGTCCGCTTTCTTATGAAATTTTAACCGAATCCAATTTTTCAAATACTCCGTGGCCGAGGTTAGCCGGTTCATATTTAGGTTCGCTTAATACAGGTATGAAAGAATCTCAAGAAGTTTTAGCCAAACGTTTCGGAGAAGGCGTGCGCGAACTCGGACTTGATGCCGTGGTGGTTGTCGGCGGAGACGGCAGTATGAATATTGTCAGCAACTATTGCAAAATGGCGGGAGTGAAAATGGTGGGAATACCTAAAACCATTGATAATGACACTCCGCTGACCGATTATTCCGTCGGTTTTAATACCGCTTGTCAGGTTTGCACAAATGCATTGGATGATTTAATGACTACCGCCCGTTCTCATCATCGCGCTTTAATTTTGGAAGTGATGGGACGTGATGCCGGACACTTGGCAATGCATTCTGCTTTAGCAGGGTTCGCCGATATATGTCTGGTTCCGGAAATACCTTACACCGTTGACGGTATTATCAATAAACTGGAAGCTATAAAAAAATCAGGCAGAACCAGCGCGTTAATAGTAGTTTCCGAAGGAGTTAAAACCGAAAAAGGCGAAGCGGTAACCGCTTCCGTTAATATGATAGGAGAAAAAATTAACGGTGGAATCGGTGAATATCTGAGCAATTTAATTAACGCCAATTATAAAGGCTTTCAAACCAGAGTGACCAAACTCGGACACGTTCAGCGTTCCGGTACGCCTACGGCTTTTGACCGAGGTTTGGCCGTGGTTTTAGGTTCCGAAGCGATTCGTTTGCTTGCAAACGGTTATACGGACAGAATGGTTGCCTTAACTCACGGCGAAGTTAATTCTTACACTTTAGACGAAGTTGTAAAAGCCGGTACCGCCGGATTAGATGCGCACAGCTCATATATCAAGGCTGCCCGAGCCATCGGAATGTACGTCGGAGAAGAAATTTAAGCAAACTTAATAACTTTTTTAAGCACCCTTTATCCGAGGGTGTTTTTTATTTGACAAAACAGAACCAATTTCGTATATTCATACAAAATCATATATTATTAACTAACAATTAAAGATATGAAGAATTTTTTTGTTTTACTGCTTAAAGGCATCGGGATTGCTTTGGCAGTCAGTTTGGCTGTATGTTTCTTCGCTTGGAACTGGGGAAACTGGCGAGTAATAACTTGGACCGTGATAGGATGTCTCGTCGTCTGGCAAATATGTAAGTACCTATGCGCGGACGAATGGGTAAATCCGTTGGAAGATGATGCGGGTAACACCGTCAGTGACGGACATTTCGTTTCGACATCCGATAAAGTTACCAGTATTTTGGCAGGTGCTTTCATTGTTTGCGCTTTGGCGAGTGTTTTGTGGATTGTGGGTTTCTTCGGCGAATGGATATTCAATTGGCCTTCAAAAATATTTGAGTACACCATTCTCAAAGGAATACTCTTTTCTATCGGAATAGGCTTCTGCTGCGTATTGATTTCCGCTCTGTATCACGGCATCAAAGAACTTGGTCTGAAGTTTTTTATTTCGGGCATACCGGAGATGCTGAAGTGGATTTTGATAATAGGAATATCTTGTTCCGCGGCAGCTGCGGTATTTTACTATTGTTTTCCTTATTAACGAAAAAAAAACACCGCCAGCTGTGCGGTGTTTTTTTATCTTGATTTGTTTGAATTAAGCTTGTTTGGCAACAATAGCTTTTTTGATTTGTTTGGCTTCTTCCGTCAACTTGGTATTGGAAGTGGAAGTTAAAAAGCTATCCAAACCACCGTTATGTTCAATTGAACGCAACGTTTTGGAACAAACTTTGAGCTTAAATACTTTGTTCAAAGCTTCACTGAACAAAGAAACAACTTGCAAGTTAGGCATAAAGCGACGGCGGGTTTTATTATTAGCGTGGCTTACATTATTACCGCTCTGAACACCAGTGCCTAATATATCACATTTCTTAGACATTTTATCAATTCCTTAAGTTAAATTTAACAATATTGTTGCTTGTTAATACATTCATTTAGTTGACAAGTCAAGTAAAATTATGTAGAAATTTGGAAAAATGTTTCAAGATGCGTAAAAACATCTAGATTATTAATACATACGTATCCGTAGCTCAATCGGATAGAGTGTCAGCCTCCGACGCTGAAGGTTGCGAGTTCGAGCCTCGCCGGATACGCCAATATAGGACAGACTTTTCAAAGTCTGTCTTTTTTTTGCGGCTTATAAATTTTAAATCAACTTGCCATTAATGATTTTGAATGTTACATTAACGAAAATTATTTTTTGGGGGTAAGATGATGAATTTTTTTTCTTCAGCCGTTTTTTTGGCAGTTGCATTCTATATTTTCAACGCTTTTGCTCTGGATATTAATGATGAAAACGTCAAAACGGCAATAAAAAATAATGATATTGCGGCAATCGAAAATTTTATCGGACAAGGATTTAACGTAAACTCGCGTGATGAAAACGGCAACACACCTTTATACCTTGCCTTAACGCAAAGACATTTGGATATTGCAAAAAAATTAATAGATGCCGGCGCCGATGTTAACGCACCGTCTGCCGAAAACGGTATGACACCGTTGATTATCGCCACGTCCACCGCCGGAAAATTGCAAAAAAAAGCCGAAAATATAATGAATAATGCTCAGGGATATACTCAAAATCGAGTCAGTGAAATCAAACTGAAGAAATATATAGCACATCAAATGAATATAGCTCGAAAAATGTTGACAATGCTAATTGAGCAGGGAGCGGACGTAAATCAGGAAACGCCCTTCGGAACACCTTTGATGAATGCGGCATCAAACCAATGGAACACCGATTTAATTGATATTTTGCTTAAGTCGGGAGCAAAAATCAATGCCCGTGATCGTAAAGGCAGAACTGCCTTATTCTACGGAGAAATATTAGGCGGAGATAAAATAAGCACCAAACTTTTGGAAGCAGGAGCCGATATTGATATCAAAAACAATGCAGGCAAAACTTATTTGGAAATTACCAAGAAAGATTTTATTGAAGACTAAATTATCCACGACTACGTAAAAAACATCAAAAATATAGTGAAATATTAACAATTCTGTTCTAATATGCAGTTACTCGGTCAGTAAGGGATAACTTACCAAGGCCTTATTTTAATTTTAAATAAAGGATAATAAAATGTTACGCAGAACAAATATTTGTAAGGTTGCACTTGCGACTCTGGTTGTATTTTTTTCTGCTGTAAGCGGTGCGTTTGCTTCGGAGTTGGATTTGATTATTCCGTCTCTTTCAAGCGCCACTTACAGCTTTTCTATATTCAACAATACATTTGACATCAACGGTGATTCATTGTTGATGTGCGGTATGGGAATTTGTCTCTTGGGAATGATTTTCGGTTTATGGGAATTTTTCAGCATCAAAAGAATGCCGGCCCATCAATCAATGCTCAATGTTTCAGAGACAATTTATGCTACTTGTACCACTTATATGAAGCAACAGGCAAAATTACTTTTTGTGTTGGAAATTTTTATTGGTGCCTGCATTGTTTACTACTTTGCCTGTCTCAACAACACCCCGCTTCCTAAAGTTTTATACATTTTACTGTGGTCGCTTCTGGGTATTTTAGGCTCTTATACGGTAGCTTGGTTCGGTATGCGTATTAATACTTATGCAAATTCCAGAACATCGTTTGCTTCTCTTAAGGGTAAGGCTTATCCGGTTATGCATTTACCGCTTCGTTCAGGTATGTCTATCGGTGTATTGCTAATTTGCGTTGAATTGATTATGATGATGTTCATTTTGGTATTTGTTCCGCGTGATACCGCCGGCGCTTGCTTTATCGGCTTTGCCATCGGTGAATCTCTTGGTGCTTCCGCTCTGCGTATTTGCGGAGGTATATTTACCAAAATTGCCGACATCGGCGCCGATTTAATGAAAATTATTTTCAAGATTGACGAGGACGATGCACGCAATCCGGGAGTTATTGCCGATTGCACCGGTGATAATGCCGGCGACTCTTGCGGTCCTACCGCCGACGGTTTTGAAACATACGGTGTTACCGGTGTTGCTTTAATCAGCTTTATCGTGTTGGCTGCGGGTATGAGTATGACGGCTGACGGCGCTTTATCCGCATATTTATGGGCGCCTGAATTGCAAGCTCGTTTGATTACGTGGATTTTTGCTATGCGTATTCTGATGATTATGACCTCTGTCTTTGCTTATGCCATTAACGGATTTATTTCAAAGTGCCTGTACGGTAATGCCAAAGAATTTGATTTTGAAGCCCCTCTTACCAGTTTGATTTGGATTACTTCAATCATATCAATCGCTGTTACTTTTGCGGTTTCTTACGTAATGTTACCTACCGACAGTTTCGGAGTAAATATTTGGTGGGAATTATCCGTAATCATCAGCTGCGGAACATTGGCTGCCGCAATTATACCTGAATTTACCAAGATTTTCACTTCTTCAAAATCAAAGCACGTTCAGGAAGTTGTTAATGCCAGCCGCGAAGCAGGTGCTTCACTCAATATTTTATCGGGTATTGTTTCCGGTAACTTCTCCGGCTTCTGGCAGGGATTGGTAATGGCCGGTTTGATGGCTGTTGCGTATGCCACCGCTTCCGGTTATGTTGCCGAATGGGTTTCTTGTATCTTGAACTTTATCGGTATTGAACACGTTGCTATGGAAGGACACATTTCCGATATTATGATTTATCCGACGGTGTTTGCTTTCGGTTTGGTCGCTTTCGGTATGCTCGGTATGGGACCGGTTACCATTGCCGTAGACAGTTACGGTCCGGTAACCGATAACGCTCAATCGGTATTTGAACTTTCGCAAATTGAAAACATTAAGGGTATTAAAAAAGAAATCAATGCAGAATACGGTTTTGAACCTGATTTTGAACAGGGTAAACACTTGCTGGAAGCAAACGATTCGGCAGGCAACACTTTCAAGGCTACTTCTAAACCGGTATTAATCGGAACGGCCGTTATCGGTGCCACGACAATGATTTTCTCAATCATATTGCTTTTGAAACTCGAACTTAATTTAATTGACGCTCGTGTCCTTATCGGTTTGCTTTTGGGCGGAGCTGTAATTTATTGGTTTTCCGGTGCTGCCATCCAAGCGGTTTCAACCGGTGCTTATCGTGCGGTTAACTATATTAAAGAGCATATCAAATTGGATACTCAAAAAGCCGCTTCGGTTGATGATTCCAAAACGGTAGTGAAAATCTGCACTCAATATGCGCAAAAAGGTATGTTCAATATCTTTGTTGTGATATTCTCGTTTGCCATTTCGTTTGCTTTCTTCGGACCGGAATTATTTGCCAGCTATCTGATTTCGATTGCCATTTTCGGTTTATATCAGGCTTTGTATATGGCTAATGCCGGCGGAGCTTGGGATAATGCCAAGAAAGTTGTGGAAGTTGACTTGAACGAAAAAGGTTCTGACCTGCACGCAGCTTCGGTTGTGGGCGACACGGTGGGCGACCCTTATAAAGATACGGCTTCCGTAGCATTGAATCCGATTATTAAGTTCACCACTTTATTCGGCTTATTGGCAGCTGAAATGTCTGCCAAAGTTTCAGAAGAAAACGGACCTTTAGCAACACTTATTGCTGTCGTATTCTTGGTAATCGGCTTGATTTTCGTATGGCGTTCTTTCTACGCTATGCGGATTGAAGCAAAAAAAATGGATTAAGATATTGACTAATTAATTTTAGTTTGCTAGAACAGCGGCGCTATTAAACGGCGCCGTTGTTTTTATGGAGAAAAAGATGAACACTTTGGCACAATATATATCGACATTCAGTATGAATCAATTCACGGGAGCTTTTGTGGTTCTGTTTGCTATTATTGATATTATCGGAACATTACCGGTTATTATAAATATACAACATAACGGCAGAACAATAAGTCCTGCGCGCGCCTCGTGGATTTCCCTGTTCTTGTTTATCGGTTTTATGTATATGGGGGAAGCATTCTTAAGCTTATTCAGCCTAGATGTTTCATCATTTGCGGTTGCCGGTTCGATTATCATTTTCATCATCGCAATGGAAATGGTTCTGGATATATCCATTTTCCACCAAGACACCAGTTCCGGAAACGATGCCACTTTTACTCCGGTAGTCTTCCCGCTGATAGCAGGAGCCGGTTCATTCACGACATTATTATCAATCCGCGCTCAATATTCCGATTTCAACATTTTATTGGCAATTATTGCGAATGTAGTTATAGTATATTTAGCTCTTAAATCTTCAAAAAAATTGGAAAAACTTCTTTCTCCGGGAGTTATTTGCATTTTCCAGAAAGCATTCGGAATTATTTTACTTTCAATTTCCGTAAAACTGTTCACAACCAATTTGACATTAATCATTGAATCGATGACAAATTAGAGCATCATCATATTATATTTCAGGTGCGAAGGAACTTCACTCGGACCGTTATGTGCATCACCCAAGTAAGACAGAGTGTAACTGTATACCATAAATCCGTATGGGTTTAATATTCTGTCTTCAGGTTTTCTGAATTTCATAAGTCCGGTTGCATATCCTATACGAAGAGTTGCCCGCCAGACATCCACTTTCGGACGAGGATTATCACGAGTTATATCGTATGTTTTAAATTGCACCATCCACATAGAACGGGTAACGTGTTTGGTCCAGATAATTTCCACATAACGTTGCAAGCCTATGGTTTTAAATTGGTCATATACGGTCTCGGCATCTTTTTTCAAAAACTCATTATACACTTCTTCGGTGGAATACCAATAAAATATGGAATTTTTACGCCATCTGTCTTTAAGTTCGGCGTAATCTTCAGTAACCGTATAACGAAGCATAATATAATCGCGGATATATTGCTCGGCAATTAAATCACTGGCATAATAATAGATTTCATCTCTCTCCACCAACTCCACCTGATTAATATTATTGTTTATTCTGAATAACCTCGGAGTAACGTGAAAACACGGCAACATAGCATATATGATACTGCTCATCAACATATTGAAACAAATACTCAGACAAGTAGTTATCACAAAAAAACGCGAAGTCCATAAATAACGGCGTTCCGGAAAAGCGTCTACGTGTACTCTCTCAGGAAACAACCCCAATTCATCAGGCGATTCTTTTTCTTTGTATTTGAATAATGTCCCTAATATTGAAACCATAGCAAATTTTAACCTCAATTTTACACTTATTGTATATCATAGGGGAAAAAGTGTAATAAAATGTTAATTTTTAACGATTATTATATCCTCAAATTGTTGACAAGTAAAGGACACAAATATGAAAAAATTGCTTTGTTTAATGATTGGTGTATTAAGTGCTGCTTCTTGTGCCGGAAATAAGGCTGATAAATATGCAGTACAAACACCTCAACCGGATGCCGCTTATTATTCCGATTGGGACAGCGCCATTCGTTATGATGCCGATATGCAGAATATGTATTCCAAATCTCCGACAAAATTGGATAAACCTTTGGATTTATATATGACTATGGCTTTGGCTCTCAAATACAACTACACCGGTCGTATGGCTCGTTATCAGGAAAGTTTGCTGAAAGCGGGACATTCCACATACTCGGCTTTGCCTGAAATTGTATCCAACGCCGGTTATGTTAATACCAATTACGGCGCAACCAGTCCTGATTTGAAGGTGGCTTGGAATATTTTGGATATTTCCACTTTGTATTTTATGAATGCCGATCCGTTATTACGCCAGAACGTAGCCAGCGAAGAAAGTCGTAAGGTAATTCAAAACATTTCACAGGAAGCGCGCGTGCTTTACTGGAAAGCTTTGACGGCTCAGCGTTTGCTGCCGGTTATCGATGATACCATTGAACACATTACTTTAGATGTGGATGAGATGAATGTACAGGCCAAAGAATTGGCTAAACAAGGAAAAACTCCGACAACCGAAGAGTTGGTTAAAAAGCGTAAATATATGGAAGCAGTCAAGAAATTGTCGGCTCTCAAGCGCGATATGGAAACAGCTCACGAGCGTTTGGCTTCTTTAATGGGTTTACATCCGCAAACGCAATTTAAATTGGTCGGTAAAGAATACGGTAACTTCTCATTGCCGGAAATCAAATCAAATCTGTCACGTTTGGAATGGTTAGCTTTAACTAACCGTCCTGAACTGAAAGTCCACGACTTAATCACTCAGGCTGATGATATTGATTTAATCATCAATAATTTCAGCAGTGATAACGGCAGTAATTATAAATCGAATCCGAGCAAATATAACAAAAAGTGGTGCAATAATGCTAAAGAAGCCTCTATGTCGGTATACGAAAATCATAAAAATTTGAGCGAAAAAGTTATGGCTGATTTACGCAGACAACGTATGACTTCTTTGGTATTGAACCAAGTTTATATCGCTTGGGCTCGTTATACTTCGGCAATTGAAGACTATCAAATAGCTATGGAAATCGCCGGTACTTCCGAGAATATTGCCGAAGACGTTACCGCCGCTAAAGGCAGTCACGCTGAAAAAAGCGTATTGGAGGCGGCTCGGGCTATTGCCGATGAAACCAAGGCTTCGTTGGCGTATGTTGATTTGCAAGACGCCTTGGGAGCGCTGTATGCCACTATCGGTCTGGACTCTGTACAGGTGTATATGTTAAATGAACCGCCGTCTAAAGTTGCTCTGTCGATTCGTGAAACTTTGGAAAAATGGCGTGACGGACAATTTATACCGGATAACCGTCCGTACTTGATGGATATTCCGAGTCATCGTCCGCCGGTAGATTTATCAAATGAAGGAACTTTGCCGGATGTTGTCTTCGGCACCGGAGAGAAAATCTTAATCAATGTTCCGAAGTCAGCATTTGAAAAAATGGGGTGGAACGATGAAGATATCAAGACTAAAGCAGGTCTTAAAGATGATACTTCGTTGCCGAAATGGTTGAAGTATAACGATGTTGTTCGTGACTTTACCGGTATGGCTATGCCGGGCGACGGCGGGGTATATCCGATTAAAGTTTACGCTATGGATAAAAAGAACAATATAGCTTATCTGACTTTCAAACTCACCATTGTCGAAACTTATGTTCCGTCCATCAAGGTTAGAGGCTTGAACAGAACCAGAAAAGCAACGGTTATGAAACAATGCAGCGGAGACCAATGCACCGATAAGACTTTGGATGATGTAAAGGTTTACGTTCCTGAGAACAAAATCGTTAAATAAAGTTGTTCAAAATCGTAAAAAAAGGAGTCGCAGAGACTCCTTTTTTTGCAAAAAAAGAGAATCGCATTTTTAAGAAAAAAACGACTATTTACATTTGTTTTATAAGATTACTATGTACCAACGTCTTTATTTTTTTTATTTTTAAATATTGTTTTCAATATGTTATACGTAATATTATGTTTTTATGTATAAGAAATCTCAATCATACATTCTTTAAGGTATTAATAACTTTATCCACTTGTGCATAAATATTTATAAAAAAAATTATGCCGTAAATATAAGGCGTTACCTGCTGTATACACGGATAAGGCGAAATCAGCGCAAAAAAAATTCTTGTTACGAAAAATTATTTTTTGCAAAATCAAAACAATAAAAATAAGCATTATTGCATTGTTAAAAATTTTCCACATACATACAATATCTTGTTGTTTAATTTTTTATTAAACTATATATAGTAGTCTGCTGAAAGTTAAACAACCAAAATCAGGAGAAAGAAAAAATGGCCGATGAGCAAAACAAAATAAACAATATCCAATCCGCCGTAAAACACGTTACCAAACGAGACGGCACTTTAGCCGATTTTGACGGCAGTAAAATTTATAACGCACTTTTGAAAGCCGGAACCACTACAGGTGAGTTTGGTGAAGCTGATGCTTGGCTTTTAACGGCTCAAGTTATGAAAGTGATTAACTATAAATTTGCCGAAACAATACCGAGTATTGAACAAATTCAGGATATTGTCGAGCAGGCCTTGATTTCTTCTAACTATACCGCTACCAGCAAGGCTTACATCCTGTACCGTGACCAACGCAGCCGTGCCAGAACCGACCACAAAGTTATGGTAGATGTTGAAAGTTCAATAAATGAGTATTTGGAAAAATTAGATTGGCGCGTAAATGCCAATGCCAACCAAGGATATTCCAACGGCGGTTTGATTCTGAATGTTTCAGGTAAAGTTACGGCTAACTATTGGCTCAGCCACGTTTATCCGGCAGAAGTCGGCGAAGCTCATCGCAACGGTGATATTCACATTCACGATTTGGATATGTTGGCAGCTTATTGCGCCGGCTGGTCTTTGAAAAACCTGTTAAAAGAAGGTTTTAACGGTGTTCGCGGCAAAGCTGAAGCAAATCCGCCTAAGCACTTATCATCTGCCGTCGGTCAAATGGTAAACTTTATGGGCACTCTGCAAAACGAATGGGCGGGAGCTCAGGCTTTTTCATCGGTTGATACATATTTAGCGCCATATATCCGCAAAGATAATATGTCTTATAATCAGGTTAAACAATGCATTCAAGAATTGGTTTACAACTTAAACGTTCCTTCTCGCTGGGGTTCACAAACGCCGTTCACTAATTTTACGTTTGACTGGGTATGTCCGGAAGATTTACGTGACCAACATCCGTATATCGGCGGTCACATTGCCGGTCACGATGAAAACTTTATGCCGATTATTGAGGGACAGGAAGAAATGCCGTTTACCTACGGTGAACTGCAAAAAGAAATGGATATGATTAACCGCGCTTATATTGAAACAATGATGGACGGCGATGTTATGGACAGACCTTTCACCTTCCCTATTCCGACTTATAATATGACGCCTGATTTTCCGTGGGAAGATGAAAAATCTCAATTGTTATTTGAAATGACTGCCAAATACGGTATGCCTTATTTCCAAAACTTTATTAATTCATCTTTGAAACCGGGGCAGATTCGTTCTATGTGCTGTCGTTTACAACTTGATTTGCGTGAACTTTTGGCACGCGGTAACGGATTATTCGGTTCGGCGGAACAAACAGGTTCTATCGGTGTGGTTACGTTCAACTGCGCCAGATTGGGTTACGTTTACAAAGGTAATGAAGCCGGTTTATTTGCCCGTGTTGACGAACTGTTAAACATTGCCCGCACCTCTTTGGAAATTAAGCGCAAAACCATTCAACGTCTGATTGACGGCGGTTTGTATCCTTATACCAAACGCTATCTCGGTACGCTTCGCAATCACTTCTCGACAATCGGAGTTAACGGTATTAATGAAATGATTAGAAACTTCACTAATGATGAACACGAAGTTGCCGATACGTGGGGTAAGGCTTTTGCCGAAAAGTTCTTGGACTATATCCGTGCGGCTCTGATTAAAATTCAGGAAGAGACCGGTCATATGTATAATTTGGAGGCTACTCCGGCTGAGAGCGCTACTTACCGTTTTGCCAGAGAAGATAAAAAACGTTATGCAGGCATCATTCAAGCCGGTACGGTTGAGAATCCGTATTATACCAATTCTTCGCAATTACCGGTGGGTTATACCGATGACCCGTTTGAAGCACTGGAATTGCAAGCTACATTGCAATCTAAATATACCGGCGGTACGGTTCTGCACCTTTATATGAATCAACGTATTTCTTCGGCAAAAGTTTGCGGTGAACTGATTAGAAAGGTTCTGACCAATTATCGCTTGCCGTATATTACCATTACGCCTACTTTCTCAATTTGTCCGAAGCACGGATATTTATCCGGTGAGCATAAATACTGCCCGATTTGCGATGAAGAGAAAAAGGCCGCAAAAATAAAAGCATTAAAAGCAAGTAACGTTGCTTAAAACCAACAACAAAACATAAACGATTTTTTAGGAGAAAATAAATGACCAACACCATCAACATTGAAGATATAAAGTTAAATGATTCCGAAAGACAACCTTGTGAAATTTGGACTCGCGTTATGGGATATCACCGTCCGGTAAGCGAATTCAATAAGGGTAAAAAATCGGAATATTACTCCCGTAAATGTTTTGTTGAAGAAAAAGCCGTTATGCACCTGAGCTTGGAAGGCTCTTGCAATTGTGAATTGGCGGCTGCCGAATAGTTTGCAAAATATGTCAAATAATTTAATCAGAATCGGCGATATTGAGAAATTCAGTATCGTCGATTTTCCTAATAAGATAGCCGTTGTTGTTTTTATGCAAGGTTGTCCGTGGCGTTGTCCGTTTTGCTATAATCAATCGTTGCAAAATCCTAATGCGCCTACCGAAGCTGCTTGGGAAAATTTAATACATCTGTTGGAACATCGTAAAGGTATTATTGACGCGGTAGTGTTCAGCGGAGGCGAACCGCTTTTGCAAGACGGTTTACCGCAGGCAATGGATAAAGTCAAAACGATGGGATTTGAAGTTGGTATGCACACCGGAGGATACAGACCGGAAGCTTTACAAAAAGTTATAAGCAAAGTAATCTGGATTGGTTTTGATATAAAAGCTCCTTTGGAAGAGAACCGTTATAAAGAAGCAACCGGCGGTGCGGGACAGGTAGACAAGGTAAAAGAAAGCCTGCAGATTTTACTTGAAAGCGGGATACATTTTGAATGCCGCACCACTTGCGACCCGCGAATTTTGAATACCGATGATATTTATAAAATTGCCGACGAGCTTTCGACTTTAGGCGTCAAAGAATATTATATTCAAAAATATCGTCCGATTGAGAGCGATAAAACAACAAAAGAAAGTGATTGCGAAAAATTCTTCCAAGATGAAAAATTAATTGCGTATCTCAAAACAAAATTTGCGATATTTGATGTAAGAAAATAAGAAAAAGGTTCTCAGACGAGAACCTTTTTCTTTTATTTATATCATTTGATTTTATCCCTCATCTCGCAGAAATAAAATACAAACAGATAGAGGGAATAACCATAAATCATTGTCATAAACAAAGCCGTTAAAATCATCAACAGCAATGTAGACAATCCGCCCAAATTAAAGTAGTCAACGGCTACCGGCGCCAGAGCGGCAAAGTGTATGCCGAAAACCACAAACATCGTCAGAGCAACACCGCCGGCCAGACACCATAGAATATGCTTTGTCTTGTAGAGGCTGAGTCGCATATAAACAAGACCCAGACAGATACACACGCCGCAAACCGTAAGTACAGGGTATTTCACTTCAGGAAGACCTACCGTTGCAATCTCCAACGCAGCCATAATCACCGTTGCGGCAACCACAGCCCAAAAAATAATTTCTTTTCTCATTGTCATAATGCTTAAAATTTCTATTTTCAAAATAACGCAATTTTTATAATTTTGCAACAAAAAACTGGACAAAATTCGCAAAATATGCTACAAAGAAGATGATGTTGAACTAAAAATTATGTAACTAAAAACTTTAGATTATGAAGAAAGTAATTTTGGGAGTGCTCGCACTCATCGTGCCTATGGCATTAGTCATTTACGTGTCAATGGTGTTAAGAGGTGATGCTATCGCCAACTTCTTTGGTGCTGTGTTCATCGGTTTGATGTGCGCCCGTACCGTACGTTACTTCGGTCTTGTTGGCAAGAAAGGCGCCTACACCGACAACACAGATGCTTTCCGGTCGGCTCTGGTATTCAATGCAGCTGTTGCCGTATTCCACGCGCTCGCCGGTCTGGCGTATGGTAAAATTTTCGTTGCAGGATTTGAGGATATGGTCTTGCGTTTCAGCCCCATAATGGCGGCTGTCGCATATGGCTGTATGCTGGGGATTGTTGCCTGCTCCATCCGTCTGATAAATAACTATAACAATTATTGGACAAACTCTTGGGAAAAAGCTAATACTTGGTCTATCCTCGGAGTGGTGGCATCGATTATGACGGCCTGCGCTGCCGAAACTGTAAAGCCATACGGCATCGTATTTCCTGAAGCGGTTAGCAAAATCGTGGCAGTGATAGTTTCAATATCCGTCTTAGGATTGATTATCACCGGCTATAAGCTGACAGTATATGACATTGAGCACGCTTAAACAACATTTACCCTCGAATCGTCTAAAAACGAATCGAGGGTAGTTTTTTATTTTTTTCCGTTTATAACTTTGATTTTATGCTTTGTGTTTTTGTGCTTTTAAGCTATATTTTTCGGTAATTGAAACGTATTTTAAAGAGGAAATAATGACTGATTTAACCGAAGAAGATTTTATTAAAGGCGAACAGGAATACAATGCCGATTCCATTAAGGTTTTACGCGGACTTGATGCCGTGCGCAAAAGACCGGGAATGTATATCGGCGACACCGACGACGGTTCGGGATTGCACCATATGATTTATGAAGTTTTGGATAATGCTATTGATGAAGCGTTAGCCGGTTATTGCGACAAAACGGTGGTTATTTTGAATCCGGACGGCTCGGCAACCATTCGCGACAACGGTCGCGGTATGCCGGTAGATACTCATAAGGAAGAAGGTGTTTCCGCTGCCGAGGTCATTATGACCGAACTTCACTCAGGCGGTAAGTTTGATAATAACTCTTATAAAGTTTCCGGCGGTTTGCACGGCGTTGGCGTATCTGTGGTTAACGCTCTTTCAACTTGGTTAAAATTGCGTATTTGGCGCAATGATAAAGAATATTTTGCCGAATTTGCCGACGGTAATGTGGTTGACCACGTGCATATTGTCGCCGATGCTCCGAATCGCCACGGCACCGAAGTTACTTTTTTGCCGTCGCCGAAGACCTTTACACAGGTAGAATTTAATTTTGAAACATTGGAACGCGCCATCAGAGAAAAAGCGTTTTTGAACTCCGGCGTTTATCTTAAATTGATTGATAACCGCGGAGCCGAACCTAAAGAAGTTGATTTCCATTATGAAGGCGGTCTGCAAGCATTTGTTAATCACTTGAATAAATCAAAAGCTCCTCTGCACGAAAGTCCTATCAGCATTAGCGGTGAAAACAACGATATTATGGTTGAAGTAGCTATGCAATGGACTAATTCATATAACGAATCGATGCTGTGCTTCACCAATAACATTCCGCAAAAAGACGGCGGAACTCACTTGGCAGGTTTCAGAGGAGCCTTAACCCGCACCATAAACAATTACATTCAGGAAAACGGTTTGCTCAAAAAAGATAAAGATATCATTACCGGCGAAGATATGCGCGAGGGCTTAACCTGCGTATTGTCAGTTAAAGCTCCGGATCCGAAATTTTCGTCGCAAACCAAAGACAAGCTGGTGTCTTCCGAGGTTCGTCCGGTAGTTGAAAGTGTAGTCGGCGACAAGCTGAAAGAATGGTTGGAGGAACATCCGGCTGAAGCTAAAGCCATTGTCGGTAAAATAGTTGAAGCGGCTTCGGCGCGTGAAGCTGCGCGTAAAGCGCGTGAACTTACCCGCCGCAAGGGAGTTTTAGATATTGCTTCTTTACCGGGGAAATTAGCCGATTGCTCGGAAAAAGATCCTGCTTTATCGGAAGTATTCATCGTTGAGGGGGATTCCGCAGGCGGTTCCGCCAAACAGGGACGTGACCGGAAATATCAGGCGATTATGCCGTTGCGCGGTAAAATTTTGAATGTAGAGCGCGCACGTTTTGACCGTATGCTGAGTTCGGCGGAAATCGGTATGATGATAACTGCTTTCGGTACCGGAATCGGACGCGATGATTTTGATGCCGATAAATGCCGTTATCATAAAATCATCATTATGACCGATGCCGATGTTGACGGCGCTCACATCAGAACATTGTTACTGACTTTCTTCTATCGCCAAATGCCGGAATTAATCCGCCGCGGCTATGTGTATATTGCCCAGCCGCCTTTGTATAAGGCCAAACGCGGTAACTCGGTAATTTATATCAAAGATGACCGCGAAATGGAAGATTACCTTATTCACGGCGGTTGTGAAGACGGATATTTGCAAACTGCCAACGGTGAAAAATTAATCGGTCAGGATTTAATTTCATTTGTTGAAAGCACCAAAAAAGCCAACACAATGATTAAGGCTTTGACCTTGAAAGCACCGGAAAAAATTGTTGAGCAATTGGCAATTTGCGGATTGTTTGACCATAACATTCTATCCGACAAGGCTCGCTTAAGTGCTGAGATGAGTAAGATGGCGGCTCGTTTGGATACTTTGGAAGCCGAGTATGACCGCGGTTGGAAAGCTGAATTTAATGAAGAAGGAAGTATTGTATTTTATCGCGTATTAAGAGGTGTTCGCGAAGAACATATTATCGGCGCCAATATTTTAGAGAGTCCGGAGGGTAAAATCCTTAATGATATGCACGATTTTCTGACAGATAACTTTGCAACATCTTTGAAATTGATGACTAAATCAATGGGAGAGAAACGCGTGGACGGACCGGTAACTTTGATGAATGCCGTTACCGCCGCCGGAAAGAAGGGTATTTCGATTCAACGCTATAAAGGATTGGGAGAAATGAATCCGGAGCAACTTTGGGAAACTACTTTAGATCCGGAAGCTCGCTCTCTGTTGCAAGTTAAAATCGACAGTGTAGAAGAAGCCGACGAGGCGTTCTCTACCCTGATGGGCGATGTAGTTGAACCGCGTAAAGAATTTATTCAGGAAAACGCTCTGAAAGTTCAGAATTTGGACATTTAGTTTTAGCTGAATTATCGCATATTGGCAGAAAACGGGGATAGATTATCTCCGTTTTTTGTGCGTATTGTATCCCCTTGATTGCGACAGTATTTTTTTAGTCCCCTCGATTGCGCTAGCAATAAAAGGAGTCACCCCTCCGAGCAAAGCGAGGTCAATGGGTCTACCGATTAATAAAAAACAATAAAGTCATCGCTTTTTTGCTTTTGTGACCAAAAGAAAAAATCCAGCGATCTTCCGATTGAATAACACAGAAGCAACGCTATTTTCCTTCGTCATCAATCCAGTTGAAAAAGTTATACACAAAAGTTTTTAGATTTAGCGTTTAAGCAAATGATAATTCTACGCATAACAGCGGTAATAGCCACCATTTTAGGCTTAGCACGAGATACTAACTGTTCATAAATAAACTTAT
>JAFUSH010000061.1 GCA_017471705.1 Alphaproteobacteria bacterium
GTAAAGCTGGCGCCACCCTCTTCCGCCAATACTTTTGTAATGGCTGCAGTCAATGTGGTCTTGCCGTGGTCTACGTGACCAATCGTACCAATGTTGCAGTGCGGTTTCGTCCGCTCAAATTTTTCTTTTGCCATGTTTATTTCTCCAAATTAAATTTTTATTTTTTCCGAAGAGACGATTGGCATACCGCCTCTTCGGACGTCTTTAACATTAATATCTAAGCCGATTTGGCTTTGATGGTTTCTGCGACCTCTCTCGGAACTTCAGCATAGTGATCAAAAATCATCGTATACTGTGCGCGTCCTTGAGAAAGAGAACGCAAGGTATTTACATACCCGAACATTTGGGCCAGAGGAACAAACGCGTCTACCACACGGGCATTACCGCGCTGATCCATACCGTTAACCAAACCGCGGCGCGAGTTCAAGTCACCGATAATATCACCCATATATTCTTCAGGCGTTACCACTTCAACTTTCATAATAGGTTCCAAAAGTTTAGGAGAAGCCTGATTCATACCTTCACGGAAAGCTGCTCTGGCAGCAATTTCAAAGCACATAACGTTAGAGTCTACTTCGTGATAAGCCCCATCATAAAGAGTAGCCTTAACACCGGTTACCGGATATCCGGCAATCACACCGGTATCCATAGCCGAACGCAGACCTTTTTCAACACCCGGAATATATTCCTTCGGAACGTTACCGCCGACAACCGTATTCAAGAACTCAAAACCGGTATGGTCTTCAGTCGGTTCGAATTTAATCTTAACTTTAGCGAACTGACCGGCACCACCGGATTGCTTTTTATGAGTATATTCAATATCGCAAGGCTTTGTAATCGTTTCGCGATAAGCAACCTGCGGATCACCCACATTAGCGTCAACTTTAAATTCTCTCTTCAGACGGTCAACAATAATGTCGAGGTGTAATTCACCCATACCGGCAATAATGGTTTGACCGCTGTCCGGATCTGAAGTTACGCGGAAAGAAGGGTCTTCCATAGCAAGTCTTCCCAAAGCCAAGCCCATTTTTTCAACGTCTGCTTTAGTTTTCGGTTCAACCGCCAACTGAATAACCGGTTCAGGGAACACCATATTCTCCAAAACAATCGGATGAGCTTCATCACATAAAGTATCACCGGTTGTGGTATCCTTCAAACCAGCCAATGCGATAATATCACCGGCATAAGCTTCTTTGATATCATCACGCTTATTGGCGTGCATCAAAAGCATACGACCGATACGTTCTTTTTTATCCTTAACCGAATTGTAAACGTAAGAACCGGCAGTCATAACACCGGAATAAATACGAATAAAGGTCAAAGAACCGACGAATGGATCATTCATAATTTTGAAAGCCAAAGCCGATAACGGTTCTTTATCATCAGGGTGACGAACATCTTCTTCATCAGAATCCGGTTTTGTCCCTTTAATAGCCGGAATATCCAGAGGAGATGGCAAATAGTCAACAACAGCGTCTAACAACAATTGAACACCTTTGTTTTTGAAAGCGGTTCCGCAGAATACAGGCACGAAATCTTGCGCCAAAGTTCCTTTACGGATACATTTTTTCAAAGTTTCAATTGAGACTTCTTTACCTTCCAAATAGTCTTCCATAGCTTGTTCATCTTGCTCAACAGCCATTTCAACCAATTGATTATGGTATTCATTAGCCTTGTCAAGCATATCAGCCGGAATATCCTGAATTTCAATCGGAGAATCGGCTGTATCGCCGGTATAAACGACGGCTTTCATCTTCAGCAAATCAATCACACCGCGGAATTCGGCTTCTGCGCCGAGAGGTAACTGCATAGCCATCGGACGAGCGCCCAAACGGTCAACAATCATATCCAAGCAACGATAGAAGTTAGCTCCGATACGATCCATTTTGTTGCAGAAACAAATTCTCGGTACGTTATATTTATCAGCTTGTCTCCAAACCGTTTCGGATTGCGGTTCAACACCGGCAACCGAGTCAAATACGGTAATAGCACCATCCAAAACACGGAGAGAACGTTCAACTTCAGCAGTGAAGTCAACGTGTCCCGGTGTATCAATAATGTTAATACGATGACCGTTCCAATAACAAGTTGTAGCAGCAGAAGTAATGGTAATACCGCGCTCCTGTTCCTGCTCCATCCAGTCCATAGTAGCGGCGCCATCGTGAACTTCACCGATTTTATGGTTAACGCCCGTATAGAACAAAATACGTTCCGTGGTTGTGGTTTTACCGGCATCAATATGAGCCATGATACCGATATTTCTATAGAGTTCCAATTTATGTGTTCTTGGCATTGTCTCTTACCTTTATTAGAATTTGAAGTGAGAAAATGCTTTATTAGCTTCTGCCATTCTATGCGTATCTTCGCGTTTCTTAACGGCAGAACCCTTATTTGCATAAGCGTCTAACAACTCATAAGCCAATTTTTCGGTCATTGTTGTTTCTGAACGCTTTACAGCGGCGGCCAAAATCCAACGAATAGCCAAAGCCTGACGGCGTTCAGCTCTAACTTCGCACGGAACTTGATATGTGGCACCGCCGACGCGGCGAGAACGAACTTCAACTACCGGCTTTACATTTTCCAAAGCGGTATTGAAAACTTCCAAAGCGTCTTGTTTGGTTTTAGCGGAGATGATATCGAAAGCCGAATAAACGATTTTTTCGGCAACAGCCTTTTTACCATCTTCCATTACATTGTTAATAAACTTTGCGACTACCTTGTTGCCGAATTTAGCATCAGGCAGCACGTTTCTTTTTTCAGCACTATGACGACGTGACATTATTATATCTCCTATTTAGGTCTCTTAGCACCGTATAAAGAACGGCGTTGACGACGTTTAGACACACCCTGAGTATCAAGGGTACCACGAATGATATGATAACGAACACCCGGCAAGTCTTTCACACGGCCTCCTCTAATCAGCACCACTGAGTGTTCTTGAAGATTGTGACCTTCACCAGGGATATAGCTGATTACTTCAAAGCCGTTTGTCAAACGAATACGTGCCACTTTACGCAAAGCTGAGTTTGGTTTTTTCGGGGTTGTAGTATAAACCCTTGTACAAACACCGCGTTTTTGTGGACAAGATTTCAAAGCAGGAACTTTGTTTCTCTTCACTTTTGGTGTTCGTGATTTACGAATTAACTGATTAATTGTAGGCATCACATTTTCCTTAAGTTATTAAATTTACACACAACTGACCGACAAATATACGCATATATTTGCCCTCAGTTGCGCGGATAATAACATAAAAAAACGCAGAGTCAACAAGTTTTTTACATACTCTTAAAAAATGAGAAAAATTATAATATTCCGATAAAAAAAATCCCTCGCAGCGGTTAAGCGGCGGGGATTTTCTTATAAGTTTGTGACATAACAGGGAACCACACTAGTCAACAAAGCTCTCCAATATACATCCGGGGCAGTTGTTTACAGCGAGAATCTCGACCTCGAGATTTCCTGGTTCGCCGTTGACATGCAGCGTCACAGCTTTTCCTGCCGTAATAGCGCTGCACAGACCATTAGTATCCCGTACGTCAATCGGAACTCGCTTGGGAATTGGGAACTGCTCCTCGGCGTGGTTGTGATTGTGATTAACCTTACTGGTGACGAGCAAGTGGAACCTCGATACATTTGTGCCTAAATTTACCAAATCTTTGCACACAACTCCTTTCAGAGTTACATCAATCTTTGCCATAATTTCTAATTTTTTAGGTGAATAAATACATTATAATTCTCTCTTCGTTTTGGAACGATAACATTCACTATAAATTTTGTCAAGAGTAATGTTTTAAATATCAGTCCTATAGATATCCACCAGTAAACTGGTGGTACTATTAACGCTACAAACCTTGCGGTTTGACCGCACTTTCAGTGCGGAACGGCGTTATTCTAACGCCTTAACATTCATCCCCGTATAAATACGGGGTTTTCTGCAAGGCAACTA
>JAFUSH010000062.1 GCA_017471705.1 Alphaproteobacteria bacterium
AAACAGGAAGTTGTGCAAACATTAAAGGCTGCCAAACCGGTTTCGGTTGCAGCACTCGCCAGCACCACTTATAAGGAGACTGTAGTCGAGAAAAAGACTTTCTCCTATGAGGAAGCCGCCGCCATTATGGATGAGCTGAAAGATAAAAAAGTTATCGATAATAAAGGCAAAATCAAGGATACAATGAAAGCGCAACTTGCCGCCGGCACGCTTAATTTAAGCGAGCGTTGGTCTAAAGCCGCACAACGTGCCGTTTTGCAATCTATGAACAAAGCGGAAAACAAACTCAATATTCGCGATGCTTCGCGTGATGTTACGGTTAAACTCAATAAACGTGCGATTATTTCGCCGGAGTTTCAAGAATTGTGGGATAAAATCAAGCAAAAGACGACATACCGTGTGCAGTTTGATTTAGAAAAGTTGATAGCAGACAGTATTAAAGATATTCGCGAAATGTCGGAAATTGCCGCTCCGAGGTTAATCAGCCAGACAGCTGGTATAGATATTCAAAAATCAGGTATTACAGCACAAGCCGGAGCAATGTTTACCCAAAACTTAGAGCAAAATTATGATGTTTTACCAGATATTTTGCGCCTAATTTCCACTAAAACGTTATTAAAACGTTCTACCGTGAATAAAATCATTCAGGAAAGCGGACGTGCCGCAGATTTCTTGAAAAATCCGCAAGAGTTTTACGAAAAGGTTTTGGAAATTATCCAGCGCAATCGTCATAAATTGGCTATTGACGGGATTAAGTACATTAAATTGGCCGGCGAAGAATATTCGGTTATGGAAATTTTCTCGAATGAAGAGCTGACGGCAAACTTGGATAGAAATGCTATAGCTGTCAAAAACAGCGTTTACGATTATATCGTTTATGATTCAAGCACGGTAGAAAGACCTTTTGCCGTTGCTTTGGATGAAGATCCTGATGTTAAAATGTTTTTCAAGATTCCAAGCCGTTTCAAAATTGACACACCTATCGGGACCTATAATCCGGACTGGGCCGTATATTTAGAAAAGAACGGCGAACAAAAGCTGTATTTTGTGCTTGAAACAAAAGGAACTGACAACTTTTACGGCTTGCGACCGGAAGAGCAACAAAAAATCCATTGCGGCGCACAACACTTTAAGGCGTTGGAGGGTGTTGGTTTTTCTGAACAACCGGTTCGCGATTGGCAGGAATTCAAAAAGACGGTGTAGATTATGGAAGAGACTAAGCCTTATCGTTTTGCATCCGAATTTGCCGCTATGGCTGAAGCCAGACGATTGGCGAGTTTTCGTATCAACGATAATTTAGTCGCAGTTTATGCTTCTTCAAAAATTAAAGTATTACCTTATCAAATAGCGGCGGCGCGATTTGCTTTGCGTTCATCGGTGTTAAAAGGTTGCATTTTATGTGACGAGGGTTCTCTCGGTAAAACTTATGAGGCTTTGCTCGTGGTGGCTCAGCGTTGGTATGAGGGAAAAGAACATATTTTGGTTGTCTTGCCCCAAAATCTTACGGCACAATGGCAACAAAAACTTGATGAAGAATTTACTCTGCCGGTTGTTAAATGGGAAGAATATACCGCCGATAGCAAAGGCATTTGCATTGTCACATACGATGATGTCATCCGCGAGGCAGAAAAAATCAAAAGTATTCGCTGGGATTTAGCCGTATTTGATGAGGCAGATTGCCTATTTAAGCCGGATAATAAATCGGTTATTGCCATTAAAGACGCGGTTGGTGATGTTTTCAAGCTATTATTAACACCGACACCAATAACAATGAGTATCATGGACATTTACGGATTGATACATTTTATTGATGAAAGTGTTTTACCGGATGCTGACAGCTTTTATCGCCGGTATTTTAGAAAGCCGGAAAACTATCCGGAGCTTTCAAGTTGGGTATCAAAATTTGCTTTTCGTACTCTCAAAAGCCAAGCAAGCC
>JAFUSH010000009.1 GCA_017471705.1 Alphaproteobacteria bacterium
TCCCTGTTTGCGTAAATCATCTAATTCTACGCATTCTTTATAGCCACGTTGCAACCGGTCAACACAATTTACAACTATTGCGGTTTTATGTGTTTGCTTTTTTACATAATCCAACATTTCATAAAAAAGTTTGCGTTCACCACGAGTTGAGCTTTCGGTTATGGAAAACACTTGAAGAACTTTAAGTTTTTGAGGCTTAGTCGGTGTTACATTGTCGCAATAATCTTTAACAGATTTAAGCTGAGCATCAATGGAAGCACCTTTTTTCTGTTCTTCCGATGATACGCGAGCAAATAGCCGCGCGACTTCCGGTTGTGCTGCCAAGTTTTTGGAAGAAGTTATTAAAGAATATCCTTTCAAAATAGAATCGGTTCAAGTTGACGGCGGAAGCGAGTTTATGAAGGATTTTGAACAGGCTTGTAAAGAAAAAAATATCAAACTTTTTGTTCTTCCGCCTCGTAGTCCTAAATTAAACGGCGGTGTCGAGAGAATTAATCAAACTTGGAGAACTGAGTTTTATAATTTTAGAGATGATTTGCCGGAAAATATCTTGCAACTATCTGATTTTGTGAAAAATTATCAACATTATTATAATTTTGACAGACCTCATAAAGCTCTTGATTTTTTTACTCCTTTCGGATACTTTTTTAATATCTCTTCTGCTCCAAAAGAGTCTCATATGTTGTGAACTAGCACAAAAAACTTGACAAAAATATTATATTACGCTAATATGTGCATAATAAAAGCAATAAGGAGATAAAAAATGGTTTCAGTAGCTGCAGCTGTCGCTGGTGCAAATGCCACTATAAACGCGGAAAAAAATCGTAGACGCAGAGAAGAATTGCTTGATGAAAATATAGAAGAGAGAAACCGATACTGGAAAATAGAAAATAAACGTTTGGCAGAAGAGCGTCGTGAGACAAAAAAATATCTTCACAGAAAAGAAAGTATACATCGAGAAGAAGACAAAGTGCTTAATGCCACCAGATTGGCAATTATTCGTAAAAAAGTTGCACATAATATTGATAAAAAATTGGGAACTGATTTAGAAGAAAAAAGAATACCCAGATTTGTGAAAAAGGGGATTGAAAAGCCTGTAAGTAATATCATAGATACACTTTTAAACGAAGATTTTTCTATTAAGAGAAAAAGTTTTATTGTGGAAAGAGCGGAGGAATTAGGTGGAAGAGAAGCAGTTAAAATTAAATATAAAACCTCTAGAGGACAAACCTTAAGTGTATCCTTTGAATATCATAAAGAACATAATAGCAAAACGAATAGCCTAGCTTGGGAGGGTTTTCTTAAAACAAAGATATCAATTAACAATATACTGAAATCCAAAAAACTTTTTTCAGAGGAGAGGAGCCTCGGTGTTAAAGATTTAGGGCAACGCAATGAAGTGCCGTCTAGTTTGGATGACTGTTTATTCTATAAATATTTTGAACATATCAAAGATGAAAAAATACACAATATACTGTCAAAAGCAATGAGAGATGCACGAAATGCTTTGACGCGTTATTCTGCAGACAGACATGTCAGATTTGATACAAGATATACAAACAAAGAAAGGCTTGTAAAATTGTTCCGAAATTTAAATCAAATGACCAATCGGTTGTTTAAGGCTTCGTCCGATCAAAAAGAAAGTGGAACAGAAATATATATAAGAAAATTTAAAAAAGAAAGATACTGACAAGTATGAACAAATTAATTATTTGGGATTTTGACGGCGTTATTGCAGATAGCGAAAAATTGTGGGTTTCTGTTTGGCTTGAAACATTGCAAAAAGAAAAAAATATTTCTCTATCAGAGGATGAAAAACTTAATTTATTGGTTGGAATCGCAGATAAAAACAAAAAAATAAATTTAGAAAAATATTTTTCGAATTTAACTTTAGATGATGATTTTATGCAAAAAATTGATGCCGGAGAAAAATATAAAGGTATGCACTTTATGCAACCTATTGATGGTGTTGAAGATGTAATGAGTGATAATCGTTTTGCTCATTGTATTGCCACCGGTGCCACCAAAGAACAGCATGCTTGGAAAATGACGCAATTTAAGTGGATTGAAAGATATATGTCACCGAATGACTATTTTACCGTGGATATGGTTAAACAAGGAAAACCGGAGCCGGATATATTTCTGTTAGCTGCTGAAACAAAAGGATATAAACCCCAAAATTGTATCGTTATCGGCGACAGTTTGAATGATTTTAAGGCTGCCAGTGCCGCAGGAATGAAAAGTATTGCTTTTGTCGGAGCAGAGGGAAATAATACTCCGGAATATCGCCAAAAATGTATTGACACAGGGGTTGTTGCGGTTTGTGCGTCTATGAAAGAAGTAAAACAAGTCCTAAATAATTTTGCCACGGAAATAAATTTGTTTAATGCAAAAGATTCTTATTCAAGATAAAAGGTTATGAATTTTTTCTTTTAATATAGCAAATTCTTGCGCATAATTAGTCCGATAAGTGCAAAGCAACTGGTTATGAATGGTTTATTCACAATCCTTCGATTTGTTAATACTTTTCTGCTTTTTCTTAGTTGGCAAATAATTTTCATCCGTGACAACTTTTTGACCTGTTCGCTCTTCAAAATCTTCTCGGGCGCGTTTGGAAATATTTCCGCCGATTTTTGCTGCTTTTTTATTTTCTTTCATTCCTGTTGCGCTGGTGTTTTCTGCAACCTGACGAGTTGAAAGCTCCGCTAATGCGGTAAAGATAAGTTCGGCTTCACTCATATGGTCGCGCAAATTCTGCGATTTTAATCCCTTGAGTTGCTTATGTTCTTTTACAGACAATCCCGACCATTCTTGATGAATGATCTTTGTTAAAATTGCATATTCTTCATCTTTGGTAATGTTGTGTTCTTTCCAATAATCAGTCAACTTATTGCGTGTTTCCTGCCCCATCATACGTTGCTGTATCCATTTTTCGGAGTGCCCAAGTTTTTGCCAATTTTCACGTGCACGGTTAATACTGATTGCAGGATCAATGGTTTCTTTCATCCGTTCATAACCGACTTTAGCTAACCACTGCTTAATCGGTTCGGCTTTGGGACTCGGAACTGATTGCACAATACGGAGCATTGTCTCGGCATCGGCGACTGTTGTTAAATATTTTTTACCATCGGCAGATTCTAATTTCAGTTGGTGACAATTTGTCACCGACTGCTCGGCGCCCTCATTTCTAAGACGTTCTGCTAATTTATTCCAATATTTTCGTGCTGTTTGATAATCTTTTTCTAAAAGAATTACCATAACATCAACCACTGAAAAATACCAAACGTCTTTTTCTTCATCATAAATTGAGCGGATTTTATTTTGTTCAAAAAGTTTAACATCATTTTTCATTATATACCTCAAAACAACAGTTCTATATTTGTTCTTATTTTAGAGAAAAAAGTTAAAATATAAATAACAAAACAAAGATATTAACAATTATCTACTTTTAAAAGCAACTCCAGATTATATCCCAACTGCTTATAATCATCATAATTTTCAGTCCGGAATCGTAGCGCCGGAAGAAATCGGCGCAAGATTGACGACGAAGAATGAGCCGGCCGCTTGCGGTGCGCAGTGCGAAGCGCGCGCACATAATCGCAAAGCAAAAGCGCACCATTTTTGAAAACCGTTCCGAAAGGAGCGGTTTTTGCTTTGTCGGGGCTAGCTCACAAAAAGTCCGATTTTTTCGTTTCCCCAAAAAACATTTTTTCAAAACTTATCGGACTTTTGAGAGAAAAGCTAATAAAATCAAGCAGTTTGATAAATCAATCCCAGTCCGATTTATCTGTCTGAATGGGTATAATGACATCTTGGATAATTGCTGCATCCGTAAAATTCTCCATATCGTCCTTTTCGTAAAACCAATGGTGCACCGCATTTCGGACAAATACCTTGTTGCACGTTAAGTGCTTCTATCATAACATTACTTCTAATCTCAGCCACGTGCTGCTGTTTCATATCCGGAGAATTTATGTTAATCGCTTTAATTCGTCCAACTATGCCATCTATCTGCGTTTTATCAAACTTAATATCAGTATGCCGTTTAATTTCGCTATAAATTTGAGAGATGTAAATAATCGGTGTTTCGGTCTCCACTTTAAGTGAACAATTACCGGAAAAAGCAATAATCGGTATAAAATTGTCCTCAATGATATAAAGTTCGTTCTTAAGAGCAAGTATATGACTCTTGTTCTGCTTTATAGGATTATAAAATGAGTTTTTGTGACCAAAAATGTTCTGAGTCCACTGCTTTGAATTTTCATAGCCGGTTATCCAACCGGAATAATTTTTAGTTTCAATCACGAAAATCCCATAGATTGAAACAACTATATGGTCAATTTGTGATGTATATCCATTTGTTTGAATAATTACATCGTTGATAATTTTATAATCCTCTTCCGGTAATAACGATAAAATTCCGGCCACTTTCATTTCTCCCCATTTTCCCTTTATATCAGAAGAATAGGGTTTGAAAAAAAAGATAACTGCAAGGACTATAAATCCAACTATAAATTCCATTATTAATTCTTTCTACTCATCGAAATTAATTTTTAGAATTTAGGTATTGTAGATTTACAGCTTTGCAGGCATATATTAAATATCGTCTATATGTATTAAAAGATGTTCCCGAAGTATTCATATTATATGAAGAGAAACCACCAAAAGAATTTTCTCTGCCTTTAGTATTAAAATCTAAAAAATTTCCAGCAGGTGTTTCTGATGACATTACAATATCATATCCTGCAGGACAAATTCTATTTGCCTCAATAAAACAATCACCAAAATCGGTCCAACTGCAATCTGTCTGATAAACTTCGTGTCCTTGCTCATTAGAATATAAGAAACGACTTTGATTGTGAACACATCCACCAAGTAAAACAAATATTACTAAAATCAGTTTTTTCATTCCATATCTCCTAAAACTTTTGTTTAGGATACAAAACTATAAGCTTTCTTTCAATATGCTTTTATATATTTTCCTATGTTTTCTCTATCCTATCTCTCAGCTGCCTATACTCATCGTAATTTTCAGTCCGATAAGTGTATCATAGTGCGTTTCATTACAGCGTTTATTATAATATCAGCTTTTCATATTCTTTAGCTAAGCTATAAGTGCGGTTTTTACGAGCCTTATTGACAATGCTCAAAAATCCTTCTTGTACCCATTTGTTCAAGATTAGTCTTGCTGATTGTGATGACAAATTTAAATATTCACCTGCTTGTATGGATGTTATTTCCTCAAATTCGGTAAATAATTCCAGAATTTTGCGTTGTTTAATATCTAATTTACGTAGTATTGGCGAAATATCAGCTTTACCGGTTATATCTTTTTCTTTGGCTTTAATTTCAATGTTTGTAAATGCATTGGCTACACCTCTGATGAAATATTCAAGCCAAGATGTTAAATCTGCTTCATTTCTGCCAAAGTAGTAATTATGATGCGGATGGGTTGCCAGTGCTTTATAATAGTCACCTAAGTTTTTAGCATAATATTCTTCCAAGGAATAAATACCTTTTAAGCCATAACCGAATTTACGCATAATATAACTGGTAATTAAACGAGCGGTACGACCATTTCCATCAAAATATGGGTGAATAGTTACAAATTGATAATGAAATAAACCTGCAACAATCGGTGTTGGCAATGTGTTAATATTATCTTGTACCCATTTAACTAAATCATCCATCATTATTGGGACATCTTTTGTTTCTGGTGGCAAGTAAACAAGTGCACCGTCTGAGCTGTCATAAATTGCGTTTTGAGCATCTCGATAAGGAATATTTTTTTTACTTCCTTCAATAATACTATGGATTTTCTGAATAAAGCTTAACGAAAATGGTGAATGACTATCTAAATATTTCTCCATATAGTTTATAGCTTCGTAGTAGGATTTGACTTCCTTTTCATCATGTCCTTGGTAATTCTTAGCAGACTTATTAGAAGTATATAGAGCATTTTCAACTTGTTTTAATGTCAAACGATTACCTTCAATTTGAGTTGAATAGTGTGTTTGCGATATTTTAGCTGTTTTGTGTAATGAAGACAGTAAAACAGGTGACAATGGTTGATCATCAAAAGAATTTTTAACGGTTTCTATCTTGGTTAAATCTTTCAGTATTTCTTTGGTAATTGTATATTTAGGTGTCCAATTCATAATTTTTTCCTTTTATTTTATGATTATTCTATGATTAAATTATGAATAAATCAATAATAAAATAGGATTAACTAACGATTTTTTGATTTTTCCATTAAGTGATTTTAAAGTCAAATAATCGGATTTTTGATATTTAAGCAAGGAGAAGTTGCAAGTTGTTTGTTTCTTGTTGGTCGTCTTGGTCTAAAAGCAGCTCCAACTTATATTCTAGCTACTTGTAATCATCGTAATTTTCAGTCCGATAATCGCACGCGGATATACATAAGTTACGAGAGTAACTTATGTATATCATATTCGTCATAACCTTCATAATAATAACTGATATCAATGCCTTTCATAAATACTTCACGCTCATTAATTTTATCTGTTAAGGCATTTTTCAAAAGGTGTTTAATTTCAATATCTTTTATCGGGCTTCGTTCCATTGCCGATAAATAATCTTCCTTATCAATTTTATTCCAATCCACAACCCTTTTCAGTTCTTTTTTGAATATTAAATCAAGCCAGATTCTAGTTGCTCGTCCGTTACCTTCTCTGAATGGATGTGCAATATTCATCTCCACATATTTTTCAACAATTTCATCAAAAGTTGATTGCGGCATTTTCTCTATATTTTTTAATGATTGCTCTAAATACATAACCGGAGCAAAACGGAAATTGCCTTTAGATATGTTTACATCGCGTATAATACCTGCAAAGTCATAAATATCTTCAAACAAAAATTTATGTATTTGCTGCAATCCCTCAACCGTACCAGCCTTTATTGTATCAATTTTACCGCTATCAAAAAGTTTTATAGCTTTTTCTTTGCTTATTTTTTCCTCTGTTTTATTGAGTTCTATCTGATTTGCGATATTTAATTTGTTTGTTAAGACCATAAGTGTTCCTTTTCATTAACGTATTCATAACATTTTTTAAAGTCGTAATGACAATATATTGCACAAATACTAAAATTTACATAACAACAACTAGTTGAAAAAATCATAGATATTATGACCTATTTTATTATCAAAATACTTTTTTATTTCATTACTGTCTATTAAAATATCATCAACATTTACATTTCCGTGACGTTCAATAAATTCTGCCGCACGCTGCTCTAATGTAACAAAACCATTTTTATTTGCAAGGTTATCACATAATTGAATTAAATAATCCTCATCAACGGGTTTATTATTTTCAATAAAATCAACACTAAATTGGTAATCATCTTTTTTACCATAGAATAAGTTTTTACACTTTTCATACTGCGGTAATTTACTCCACGGAAACATATGAACTAAACAAATTCGTGCGACATCTTTATCTTGATTTATTAATTTTTCATACCCTAATATACCGTGAAAACGCTGAACTCTGTCTTCTTCTGTTCTGCAAATATCATGCAACAATCCCATAATATAAACTTTGTCCGGATTCATAGTGCTTATCTCTGATGCAATCATTTTTGCAATTTGAGCTGTTCCGTACACGTGATTTTCGTAAGTGTACCAAGTTTTAGGATCCCTTCCCAAAGCTATTTCATTTTGCTTTAATTCATTAATTAAATTTTGTGCTTTTGAAATTGATATTGTCATATTTATTACCTCTATTTTTTCATTTTGTTCAGAATATAAAACAATGGATTTTCTTTCAATATGCTTTTATATATTTTCCTATGCTTTCTCTATTCTGCTTCTTAATATTTATAACTATATAAACAAGTGAACCATCTGAGCTGTCGTAAATTGCGTTTTTGAGCATCTCGATAAGGAATATTTTTTACTTCCTTCAACAATACTATGTACTTTTTGAATGAAGCTTAAGGAAAAAAGTGAATTGCCATCCAAGTATTTTTTCTATTATATGCCCTAACATTTTTTATTTTTTGGTACAATTGGTTAGATAAGTACAAAGTTCAGATTTTTCTATTTAAAATGAAAGTCCCTTGCTGCCGTAAATGAAGTGCAAGGGATTTTTTAAATCTTGCTTATTGCAAAACTTCCAAGTGCTCCTCGTATATCTGGAACCATTTACAGCAATATTGACTCTTTTCCTTATCTGTGCTACGAAATTAAAAGATTTACAACGGAGCATATATGTACAAGTTAATTATCTGGGATTTTGACGGAGTTATAGCCGATAGCGAAAAACTATGGATTTCCGTCTGGTTGGAAACTTTGCAAAAAGAAAAAAATCTCTGTCTTACCGAGGAAGAAACTTTTAAATTAATGGTCGGAATTGCCGACAGAGAAAAGAAAATAAATTTAGAAAAATATTTTCCCAATTTAACTTTAGATGATGATTTTATGAAAAAAGTTGAAGAAGGATACATATATAATGAAATACATTGTATGGAGCTGTTTGAAGGCGTTCAGGATATTATGCAAGATAAACGATTTGAACATTGTATCGCTACCGGAGCAGACAGAAAACAGCACACCAGAAAAACGAGCAAATTTGAATGGCTCAAAGAGTATGAGAGTTTCACGGTCGATATGGTCAAACAAGGCAAGCCGGCGCCGGATATATTTCTATTAGCCGCAAAGACCAAGGGATATAAACCGGAAAATTGCATTGTTATCGGTGACAGTTTGAATGATTTTAAGGCAGCCAACGCCGCCGGAATAAAAAGTATTGCCTTTGTCGGGGCGGAAGGAAATAATACAGAAGAATATCGCCGAAAATGTATTGATACCGGAGTTATCGCTGTTTGTGCAACAATGAAAGAAATAAAGCAAGTTATAAATAATTTGCAATCAGCATAAATTCGTAAAGTGAAAATATTTACTGTTTTATAAAAAAACAAAGGATAATAAAATGATTACCGAAAACAGATGGATGCACATTTTAGGAGTAGCACGTAAAGCCAAAGAAATTGCCGCAAAATTTAAGCCCAATGATGATAAATTCATTGAAGATATGTTTTTATTGGGAATAATGCACGATTTGGGATATGAATTTATGGAAAGTAATACTTCTCACGCCGCCGTAGGGGGAGAAATTTTAAAACGCGGCGGATATAAATATTGGCAGGAAGTAGCTATGCACGGTGATGAAACCGTCGAAAATATGACAGACCAATTATTTATATTAAATTGTGCCGATATGATGACAGGTCCAAACGGGGAAAATTTTACTTTTGATGAAAGACTGAAGGAAATCGGCAATCGTTTCGGTAAAGATTCGGCACCTTATCAAAAATGTATAATTGAAGTACGAAAATTAAAGAATGATACACGATATTCAAAAATATTATAAACGTAAAACAAAAAAGACCGATTTCACTCGGTCTTTTCTGTTTCAAAAGCAACATCTAATCCTACTCTCAAATCATTTACTGATAATTCTGTACCAGTGTTTTTATATTAAATATTGACAAGCTTCTACCAAATAAATAAAATTCAATCATCACAATTTTACGAGAGAAGAACAATGTATTTAAAACTGGTTTTGCCGTCCGAAAAATATCTGCCGAGTGTTTACGAAGCAATTGACGAATATCGTAAGCATCCTTCAAAATTTGAAATAAATGCCGTTCAAAAAATGATAGAAGCACAAGAAAATAATTTCGCTGATTACTTTAAGCAAACAGAAAATGAAAGGCTGGGAATAAATCTTAAATCAGGATATGTTTCCCACACTGTTTTTTGGCTTATAGACAATAATAAATATATCGGTACTTTTAATTTGCGTCATAGTTTAACACCGTATTTAAAACAAATCGGCGGGCACATTGCATATCAAATCCGTCCGTCAGAACAAAAAAAGGGATATGCCTATGCCGGATTGCTGTTATGTTTAAATGAAGCTTATAAAATGGGATTAAACAAAGTTTTATTAACCTGCAAAATGGATAATATACCCTCTTACGCCACAATGAATAAAGCTATGATTAATTACGGAGGCATAGAAGATACATCTTTTAATGACAATGACGGTATTATTAATAAACGACTTTGGTTATGGACAACAAAAAAGCCTACTCTTTATATGATTTGCGGATTTTTAGGAGCAGGAAAAACTACCTTTTCGCAAAAATTATCCGCTCAAACAAATGCCGCACACTTAAATCCGGACGAATGGTGTATGAAACTTTATCCGCAAAAAGAATACGAAACCAATTGGGATAATTGCTTTATAAACACTGTTAATCTTTTATGGGAAAAAACCGCCGAATATGCCAAACAAAACAAAAGTGTTATTTTTGATATGGGTTTTTGGAATAAGAAAAATCGGCAAAACGATTGTAAAAAAGCGCTCAAGTTGGGTTTTGAACCGGTCATTTATTATTTATATGCTCCTGATGAAATTCTAATCAAGCGTATTTCGCAGAGAAGAGGTGTAATTGCCGAACATAATATTAAAAATTTCAGCAATATTAAACAATATTTTGAAGCACCTGAAGATGATGAATTTTATGTAAAAATCAATAATTTCTGATTATAAAAACACTGTATTTAAAACTCTGCGGCTTTGGGTTTTACAAATATGTTTTTATATCCGCTGAAAAATCCCTTCATATACCGGAGGAAACAGTGTATTTAAAGAAGGATTTTCTTTGACACTGTCAACTCTGGAAAATAAAGGACCTTTATGTAAAACCATAAATAATTTATTCAAATCTTCTTCATCGCCCACAGCTTTAACCAAAACATTTCCATTCGGATGATTCATAGCATATCCGGATAAACCGCCGATTTTGGAAGCTTGTCTTATTACCCAATATCGAAAGCCGACACCTTGCACACGTCCGCTTATTTCCCAACAGCGTTCTGTCATTTTAACCAATCCTTGACTAAACTTATTTCTTTTCTCACTTTTTCACGTTTATTAAAAGCTTCCTTATCAATACCCCATAATTCGTTTTGATAAATATCTTCTAAAAACGCCGCATTAAATATATCATCTGCATTTATTTTGTTATTCAAGACAGATAATCCCAAAAAAACGGATTTCAGCAGCGCAGATGTTAAAAAAGCCGCTGTCAGTTCTCTGTCCGATAAATTGTTAAGTCTGCTTTTTACCCATAAAAAACATTGTTCATTATCAGGTATTTCGAGGCTTTGCGAAATTTTTATTTTTGTACCGCTTTCATTTTCAAAATAATTCAAAAAAGGTTGCCAAACATTTAATTGACGTGTATACACCTCTGCATTATCGCTCCAAAACAGCAACAAATCCGTAGCGGCAAAACGAAGCATTATTTCTGTTGTTTCGCTGCGATGGGATTTTATGTATTGTTCTGATTTTAATAAGTCCGTCAATTAAACAACCCTTTAATTTGTTTTTTAATATCTTTAGCGCTGTTTTTTAAATCTTTAGCCTGATTTTTTATACCTTTTCCCAAATCAATTATAGAATCTTTGGTATTATTATACCCTTTGCTTACTGTTCCTCCGACAGATTTATCCGCTTTAAAATAATCCGCATACTTTGTTTTCAACAAAGCAGTATGACAAGGTGCTCCGTCTGCCGAAAGAAGTAAATCTCCAACATTATAAGCCCCCCCCGAAGCTATGGCTCCGATAACATTTTTGGCTGTGGCTGTTTGATTTATACCTATTTTAGGATTATCTATCGTACCGGTAATTTTTATCAAATTACCCAAAATCGAAGAAATATTAACATCGGTAATTTTGCCTGAGAAAGGTTGCAAGTCCAAATTTATCTTATCATTTTGCAGATTTATTTTACCATCGGCAACCAAATAAAACGTATCGGCATTAAAAGCTATACCCTTTGGAAAATTTATCAGACCTTTTGTTATATCACCTCTTATCACGGCGCAAGACATATTCATATCACCATCTGTTGTTTTTATTTTCAAAACATCCAAAATTTGCATTAAAAAATTACCCTGTAATTTTTTTAAGCTTTTTACATTTATCACCGAATCATCAGCAAAAGCTATAATTTGTCCGCTTGCATTACTTAAATAATCATCGGTACTGCTTCCCGATGTATTTATATCTATATCAAACGTTGTTTTTCCACCGCTTTTAATATGTAAATTATCACTGTTATTTTGACCTAAAGGTTTGTAAAAATTTTGGGCAATAATATTTGAACCATTTAAATAAACCGCTAAAGTTTTATTACCGGAATTAAGTAATACAGAACCTTTTATTTTTCCGCCGCCGGCAGTTATATTTTCTATATTTCCCTTTAAAATACCGTTTTTTAAATTTGCATTAGCCGCCACATCAGATAAAGTAATATCTTTTTTATCGGTTATATTCTTTAAGTTGATACTTATATCTGCATTTATTATTTTAAAATATTGATACGGTATTTTAAAATTTTTGTTTTTTAAGGCGGAAGCCTGAGCAGAACTTATAAACCAATCAAAATTTATTGATGACCTTTTATCATTTTTTTTTTCGCCTAAAAAATCATTAATATCAAATCCGTCGCCTTTAATATTAAGCTTTATGTACGGCAACGATTTCGGAGAAGTGATTTCAGCCGCTCCGTTTATAACATTATTTTTATATTTCAAATTTTGTATATTTGATTTTAATACACCTTCTTTCAAAGAAACATCGCCTTTAACATCATTAATAACTATTTTTTCATCAATTTTTATTTGCTTAACATCGATAGTAATATCCGCATTAATCATTCGCAGATAATCATACGGTATTTCCGTGTTCGGAATGTATTCTTCGGCATAAGCATCAGAAATAAACCAATTATCAGAAACTTTTTTCTCATTATTAAAATCATTTACATTTATGTTTTCACTGTTTATATTAAGCTTAACGTAAGGAATGTTTCCTTGTGTATTCAAATCAAAATATCCTGATATTTTATTTTTTTTGTAAAAAACATCGTAATTACCGTTTGCCTTTATATCGCTTTGCAGACCGCTCACGGAACCGTTATAATGTAAATTATATCCCATAGCCTTAACATCTGCTTTTATATCGCTTTTATCATAATTATCCGTATTAAGTTGCTTAAGTGAATTTATCACCATACTTCCGAAAATATCAATTCCTGCCACGGAAGTGTCAAAAGCAATATTTACGGGAGAATCATAATCTGGTGTTTTTACATCTAAATCATTGATAACTATACTGTCTTTATCATTATAAAAAATTTCCGTATTTTCGGCTTGCACCTTCTCAACCACAATTTCTTTGCGCAATAAAGGTATAACGGAAACTTGCACCAAAGCATTGCCTATTCTGGCAATTTTTGTATTATCTTCAATATCGGAAATATATACATCATTTAATTCCAAACTCGGTTTTAATGAAACCCCTATTTCTATATTCCCGTTAATTTTCATATCTACTTTGGCATATTTACGCACCAATTTTTCAATATCCGGCTTATAATTATTCAAATCGGCAAACTTTAAAAAACCTATTGCTGCCGCAAACAAAACCACAGGTACAAAAAGCACAATCAGAAAAACTTTATAAAATTTTTTCATTCGTTTATCTCCAATCCGAAAAATTTACAAGCCTCAGCAAAATGCTTCGGTAAATTTGCTTTTATAATCATCTTCTTACCATATATTACACTTAAATCAATTTTGTAAGCGTGTAAATATAACTTATCCGCAACTTCTTTCAAACGAACACGTTCACTGCCAAAATACTTACTATCTCCCAAAATAGGAGTATTTATGGTCTCAAGATGCGCTCTTATCTGATGAGTTCTGCCCGTTAACGGATATACCTCTATCAAGGCATATTTTTTGGCTGCATTATCCAAAACTTTGTATTCGGTAATCGCTTTCTGTCCGTCTTTGACAACTTGCATCCGCTCACCTGTTTTTTCCAGTGAAAATTTTATAGTACCTTCAAATTTATCCGGACAGCCGCGCACCAAAGCCAAGTATGTTTTCCGTAAATTATGCTCGCGAAAGGCTTCAGTTAAAATATCAGCATATTTACGATTACGTGCCAAAAGCAAAATACCGCTGGTATCTTTATCTATACGGTGTACTAATTTAGGTCTTTCATTATTTTCAAATTTTAGCGCATCCAAAAGACCGTCTATATGTTTAACCGTATTGGTACCTCCTTGTACCGCCAAACCTGAAGGTTTGTTAAGTACAATAATATTATTGTCTTTATAAATAACCATTGATGTTATTAATTCAATATCATTCTTGCTTATATTTTCTTCCTTTTTCTGTGCTTTTTCATTATCAAGCGGAGGCAAGCGTAATTCTTGTCCGGCTGATAATCTGGAAGATGTTTCCGCTTTTTTACCGTCAAGTTTTATTTGTTTGGTACGTAATAATTTTTGCAACCGCGATAAACTTAATGAAGGATATTCGCGTAAAAACCATCTGTTCAGCCTTATGCCGTCATCTTCCGGTGCTATCTTTACTGTTTTAACTCCTGACATTTAACGACCGCCTTTCTTTTGGGAATTATATTTTTTATTTAAAATATTTTTAGGACAATATGGCTTTGAGTGTTTCAAATGTTTTTCCTTAAAAGATTCCCCCAACATTTTTACATCAATATCAGGTTTTATTTCTTTAAGATAAAATTTTAATTCTTTGGGAGATAATTCTTCAATATTTGTTGTTTCAATTATAGAAGCATTATATTTTTCATCTGTCAGAGCAACACCGGCAAGTTTCTTTTTATCTTCATCGCTCAAGTTTATATATTCCTCTTTACTTATTGAAACGAGAAAATCATCGGATTCGGATAATATCTTTCGACTTGTATTTTTTAATTTTAAAAAGTTTAAATATGATACAATAACAAGTTTATTCATCTTTATTTTCTTTCTTTCTATTGGCTTGTTTTTCCCGACGTAAATTATCAAAAAAATCTATGCGTTTTTTTATTTCACGCTCAAAACCCCTGTCTACCGGAAAATAAAATTTCATTCTGCTCATACCGTCCGGAAAATAGTTCTGTCCGGAAAAACCGTCTTCCAAATCCTGATCATAAATATATCCGCTATGATAACCCAAATCTTTCATTAATTTTGTAGGAGCATTTAAAATGTGTTTCGGCGGCATAAGAGAACCTGTTCTTTTGGCTGTGTCTAAGGCTTTGTACATTGCTTTATACACTTCTGCCGATTTTGGAGCCGTTGCCAAATAGGCCGTTAATTGCATAATAGCCAAATCCCCTTCGGGAGATCCTAAACGCTCGTATGTTTCACTGCACGCTATTGCCTGATTAACCGCATTAGGATCGGCAAGTGAAACATCTTCTATGGAAAATCTCAAAAGACGGCGTAATATATATTTGGGATCTTCTCCCGCCACCAACATTCTGGCAACCCAATAAAGAGCCGCATCAACATCTGAACCTCTTAAAGATTTATGCACGGCAGAAATCAAATTATAATGACCGTCGCGGCCTTTGTCATATATAGGTGCCCGTGAGCGAATTATATTTATTATTTGTTCTTTATTGAATATTTCTCCGGTTTGCGCATAAGACCATATATTTTCAGCTATATTTAAAATATAACGTCCGTCACCGTCGGCAATATTTTTTATAAATTCTCTTGCTTCGTCATCAATAGGCAGTTTTTGTCCTTCTTCTTCTTCGGCGCGTTGTAATAACTGTTCAAAATTATCCGGTGTTAAACGATTTAGTACAAAAACCTGACAACGTGATAACAAAGCCGAATTTAATTCAAATGATGGATTTTCGGTAGTGGCACCCACTAAAATTACCGTTCCGTTTTCAACATAAGGTAAAAAACCGTCTTGCTGCGATTTATTAAATCTGTGAATTTCATCAACAAAAAGTAAAGTACCTTTTCCTTGATTCTTTCGTCTGTCTTCCGCATACTGAAAAACCTTTTTTAAATCGGCAACTCCGGAAAAAACTGCGGAAATTTGCTCAAAATAAAGATTTGTATACTCGGCAATTAATCTGGCTATCGTTGTTTTTCCGCACCCCGGAGGACCCCATAAAATAAATGAAGTTATTTTACCAGATTTAATCATTCTGCCTAAAGGAGCATTATCGCCGACTATATGATCCTGACCTACTACTTCTTCAAGTTTTGTCGGACGTAATCTGTCGGCTAACGGACTTTTTACACTACCGGAAAATAAAGTATTCTGCATTACCTTTCATATCCTTTTTGTGTATTTATCATAGCCTTTGCCTCATTTATTCTTTCTCTGGTTTTTTCGTTTTCGGCTTCTTTCTCTTCTTTTGATTTTTGTTCTCGGCGCTGTTCCAAAACTTCTTGCTTATATTGTTCTATTGATTTACGCAGCTCATCATTACTGTCTTCTTTATTTTCTTCTTTTTCTTCACGGTTTTTTTTGAAATTTTTCATTATTTGCTCATCAGAATCGGGACCCTTAAGGCTATCTCTTAATTCTTTACCGAATTTAAGTATATCCTTAATACTCATACCACCTTTGGTAGTATCCCAAACAAAACTTCCCCTGCCTTCAAAAAAAGCTGAAAGGTCTATACCCTTCATTTTAAATTTACCTTTTTTCTTCTTCGGAGCCAAAATCTTTTTTAACTCTTCAGGTGTCGGAAAGTGACCTATTGCTTGAGCAATTTGTGCCGGAGAAATAATACATTCACTCAAATCAAGTTCATAAATATTTACTCCGAAAAAATTACAACCGGTAAAATCAACCCCGCGCAAATTTACCTGCCGTAAATCTATCCTGCTTAAATCCAATAATGTAAGATTAATCCGCGTTAAATTAAGCTTATGAGGATAATAAACAGCCAAATATTCAACCAATTCCTGTAATTCTTCTATGGTTAAATTATCTAAATCAGCGTCAAGTAATATGGCATCTTGCAAATCCGCATCAATAAGTTTAACGCCGTGCATATGTGCGCCGGTAAAATTGGTGCCTATTAATTTTGCGCCGGTAAATATGGCGCCGTCCAAATTTGTATAACTTAAGTCTGCACCGCTCAAATCGGCACCGGTAAAATCAACATTTTTAAGATTTGCCTTGCTTAAATTTATTTCTTGCATATTACTGCCGCTGAAATCGGCATCTTCAAGATTTTCTCCGCTGAAATTACCGCCTTGTAAAACTTTTCCGCTGAAAACAAAGCGACGGCTTTTTAATTCACCTTTTTCATTATATTTATCAAGCTGATCTGATATAGCTTTCCACGACTCGCTGCGATTAAGAATATCCTGTGTTTTATATTCTCTTATAGGCTGTTTTATAGCCGTTTTGTCGTGCTTATTTTTATATTCGGTCATAATCAATAATCTCTCGTTTAAGCAACAATGATATGATAGAATATTTTTTCTTATTTTACAATTGTTATTTATCTTTTTTTATACAAAATAAAATAATGAATATGCTGGGTAAACTCATTAAACCTGATATTATAAAAAATATTATCCAACCGGAATTCGGAAAAATATTTTCCGCATATTGATAAACTACTCCGCTGGTTGCTGAAAATATATCTCTGGAAAGACTCATAACCGATGATAATAAAGCATATTGCGTTGCCGTATATAATTTATTACACAATGAAGAAATATATGCTACAAATGCCGTTGTAGCCAGTCCGGATGATAAATATTCCAAAGCTACTACAATCATAAATAAAGGCATATTATGTCCGTAATATGCTTGTACGGAAAATAACATTGTTGTCATACACTGCGTAAAGCCAAATAATAACAAACTTTTGCGCATACCTATTTTTAATACTATTATTCCACCCAATAATCCGCCTATTATAGTCATTATTATACTGTAAATTTTAGTTACAAAGGCAATTTCTTCCTTAGTAAATCCCATATCATCATAAAACGGATTACTCATAGGGCCAAAATATGAATCACTTAATCTGTATGTAAAAATAAACGCTAAAATCCAAAACCAATTATTATTTTTAAGAAAAGAAACAAAAGGATTTATAAGTGAATTATTAAAAAAATGTCTTAAAATTTTTTTATCCCAGTCTAATTTTTTGTATTTATAATCTACTGCTTCTTTTGAAAAAATAACAGCACTTAAACCAATAAAAACACCTAAAGACATTATTATATAAACACTTGGCCACGAAATTTTTGAGGCTAAATAAATAGCTCCGGCTCCGGAAAATATAAGTCCTAATCTGTATCCCAATACAAAAATTGCCACACCGGAAGAAAGTTTTTCCGGTTCATCATTAAAAGATTCAACTCTGTATGCATCTAATATAATATCTTGAGTTGCTGATAAAAAACTGGTTATAAAAGCAAATATCGCCAATAAATATAAATTTTGTTGAGGATTTACCGTTGACATTAAAAATATAAATATTCCCAATAAAATTTGCGTTACTAACGCCCAAGATCTGCGTCTGCCAATTTTATATAAAAAAGGTACTTTAACATTATCAACTATCGGTGACCATAACCATTTTAAAGAATAAGGTATTTTTACCAATGACATTGCACCTATAGAAGCATAAGCAATTCCATAATCTTTTAATAAAAAACTCAATGTTCCGAAAACCAATGCCAGCGGAAAACCGCTCGAAAATCCGAATAAAAGCATACTTATCATACGCTTATTAAAATAAATGTCATATATGTTTTTTATATATTTAATCATTATTTTCGGATGTATCGCTGAGCCATAAAGAATTTTTAATATTATTTTGTAAAAAAGAAATATGCTCTTCATTTTCTTTTTCAGATAAATAAAAATGTCTTTCTTTTATATTAACTTTATTAATTTTTATATTATCATTATTAATATGCTCTGTTTTTGCACTTATAAAATTTATACTCGGTTCATCGCCTCCCATAAGTTGCAAATACACCTCAGCCAAAAGCTGGGCATCGAGTAATGCACCGTGTAAAGTTCTTGATGAATTATCTATATTGAAACGTTTGCATAAGGCATCAAGATTGTTATGAGCTCCGGGAAATTGTTTTCTGGCTATAGCTAAGGTATCTATAACTCTGTCCCAATCATAAGTTGCCAATCCGCATTTTCTAAGTTCCATATTGATAAATTTTATATCAAATTCAGCATTATGAGCTACCAAAATACCGTCATCACCAACAAAATCTATCCACTTTTGAGCTATTTCTCTAAATACAGGTTTATCACTTAAAAATTCATTGGTAATACCGTGTACATCAACGGCATCTTGAGACACATCACGCTCCGGATTTATATATTCGTGAAATTGCTTTCCGGTAGGAATATGATTAATTAATTCCAAAGCCCCTATTTCTATTATTCTATCACCGCCATCGGCATATAATCCTGTTGTTTCAGTATCAAAACATATTTCTCTCATTACATTATCTCTTGTAAAAATTTTATTATCTGAACTTTATTAATACCATCAGGAAGAGCAGTATTTATAATATAATCAGCCGCTGAATATTTTATTAAATTATCCGTTTGAATAGCTATAATTTTTTTAACATCCTCTTTTTTTATATTATCACGTTTCATAACTCTTTGTATTTGAATTTCTTTTTCAACATCAGCAACTATTATATAATCACAATACTTATCCCATTTATTTTCCAATAACAAAGCAGCATCTAAAAATAAAAAATCATTATTTTGAGCATATTTATTAATAATTTTTTTTAATTTACGTTTTAAAAACGGATGAATAATACTCTCTAAAATTTTAAGTTGCTTATTATCATTAAAAACAATATTTCTAAGTTCTCTTTTATTAAAAATTCCTTCAGCGTCAAAAGTTGTCGGAAAATATTTTTTTATAACCAGTAAAAAATCTTTCTTTTTATATAAATTACGTACCCAATGGTCAGGATTATATACACTGTATCCCATATTTTTCAAAATATTTGCCAAATATGTTTTTCCACACCCAATAGATCCGGTAATTCCTATAATTTTCATTTTTTTACCTTTATTCAAAAAGTTATAATTTTTATACACATACTACCATAAAATTGTGCATAAAATGCCGCTACTTGAAATTTTTAACAAAGTATATACATAATGTAAAAAAATTAAGATAACTTATCAACATGTTGATATAAATATCACAGCTGTGTTAATAATGTGGAATACTTTATTAACCATTTATTAACTTATTGATTTATTAATAAATAATTAATATTTAATTTTATTATTTTTATGTGAAAATATGTTGATAAAATTTAATTAACATATTATACAGCCATAAACAATAATAAATAAAATTATTTAAAAAAAATAATATGAAAAATGTTTTGTGCAAAAAATATTGACAATATTAAACTTTTTTTATATAAGCAAGCTGACAGACATTTATATGTTTGCTTTTCTTTATTAACAATCAATAAAAGGTTACTATGCATTTAAAAGATTTAAAGGGTAAATCTCCTACCGAGTTATTGACTCAGGCTGAAGATTTAGGTGTAGAAGACGCATCATCTATGCGTGTTCAGGATTTAATTTTTGCAATTATGAAAAAACTTGCCGAAGATGATAAGGTTATTATTGGCGACGGTGTTATAGAAGTTATGCAGGACGGTTTCGGATTTTTGCGTTCTTCAAAATCAAATTATCTTGCCAGTGCAGATGATATATATGTTTCTCCGGCGCAGGTGAAAAAATTCGGATTAAGAACTGGTGATAGCGTTGAGGGTGAAATAAGAGCTCCTAAAGATAATGAACGTTATTTTGCTTTAACAAAAATAAATACCATAAATTTTGATGATCCTGAAAAGTCTAAATTAAGAGTAAATTTCGATAATTTAACTCCTCTTTATCCTACCGAAAAACTTAATTTTGATATTATATGCGGTGATAAAGATTATACCACAAGAGTAATTGATTTAATATCTCCGCAGGGCAAAGGTCAGCGCGGTTTGATTGTTGCTCCTCCTCGTACAGGTAAAACAGTTATGCTGCAAAATATAGCTCACGCAATTGCCGTTAATCATCCTGAAGTATATTTAATGGTATTGCTTATTGATGAACGTCCGGAAGAAGTTACTGATATGACACGTTCAGTAAAAGGTGAAGTTATATCTTCAACATTTGATGAACCGGCAACCCGTCACGTTCAGGTTGCGGAAATGTGTATAGAAAAAGCTAAACGTTTGGTGGAAAATAAAAAAGATGTAGTTATTTTACTTGATTCCATAACTCGTCTAGGAAGAGCTTATAACGCAGTAGTTCCTTCATCTGGTAAAGTATTAACAGGAGGTGTCGATGCTAATGCTCTGCAGCGTCCTAAACGTTTATTGGGTGCTGCCCGTAATGTTGAAGAAGGTGGTTCTTTAACTATTATAGCTACAGCCCTTATTGATACAGGTTCGCGTATGGATGAAGTTATTTTTGAAGAATTTAAAGGTACCGGTAACTCTGAAATTATATTGGATAGAAAATTAACCGATAAGCGTTTATTCCCGACAATTGATATTACCCGTTCAGGTACTCGTAAGGAAGAATTATTGGTTGATAAAGCAACCCTTACAAAAATGTGGGTATTACGCCGCGTTTTAATGCAAATGGGTATGACAGACGGTATGGAATTTTTGTTGGATAAATTAAGAAATTCAAAAAATAACGATGACTTTTTCCAAAATATGAATTCTTAAAGATTATAAGTGCGTTAATAAGTATGTTAGCGCACTTTTTTATATATCTTTGTTATTTTCTCTATCTTTTTGCTTCAATTCAAAATTAGATACTTTTATGGATTCATAATAAGGTAATAATACCAATATGACTATAATTAAAATAAGATAAAGTCTGTATCCGGTAACTTCTATAATATTAAGAACATCCATAAGTAAAATAAGAAAAGTGATTATTACTAATGAAAATGTAGCTAATTTAAGACTCCCCACAGCTTTTGTTTTATTATTGTTTATCAATATGTTGCTTGCATTTTTACCTTTTTGTACTGATTTATCATAATTAAAAGACAACGGTTGCACACTTTTTTTATTATCGTAATCGGTAATACTGAAAAATGGACTTTCTGCACTTTTTTCGACTATATAAATAATTATATCAGGATTAATTTTTCCAGCTTCTTTTACATAATTTTTTATTTTATTGTCTTCCAATTTATTGAAATCTTTTATTACAAATATTTGTAAAGGAGTATGTGTTATTATATCAACTACCACCAAATCAGCGCGAAATTTACCTATCATATAATTATTTAACAGGCTGTCTTTAGGATAACCTTTTTCTAAAAGATAATTAATCAGATTTTCTAATATATTGTTTGCCATTAAATAAACCCTTGAAAATTTAATAATAGCTTATTTTAAAATTTAAAGTAATAAAAATTATATTAGAATGTTTTTATTTCTTTTTAAAAGGATATATAAAGATCCGCTTCCGCCTAATTTTTCAGACGGGTGTTTATAAATTAAAATCATAGATCTTATTCTTGGCATATCAAGCCATTGCGGTACTTGTCTTTTTAAAATTCCTTTCGGAGTAAAAATATCATCATCTTCTCTTACGGTAAGACCTTTTCCGGTAATAATCACCACACATCTTTTACCTTGATTGTAACATTGAGGTATGAAATTATCTACCTTTATAAAAGCATCATCTTCGGTAAATCCGTGTAAATCAAGTGTAGCTTCAATTTTGAATTCTTCTCTTTTAAATTTACGCAAAGTTGCTTTATCTATGCCTTCGGGTTTATTATTATCAAAATATTTTGAATAGGTGGTAAATTCTTGTTTTACGGCAAATTGACGATGTTCTTTTATTTCTATTTTAGGATTTTTTTCTTTGATTATAATATTTATTGGTTTAGATTCTTTAACATCTTTAACTGTTTCCAGCCAAAAATTTTTATCTTCATCTTCCAAAAACATTTTAATTAACCTTTAAACCGCTTTTTTTAGGCGCCAGAATGTAATATTTACCGACAGAGTTCATTCTGCCGGCTTCTTTTAAAGCTTGCTCTCCGTGACCCCAAAAATAGTCGCCGCGAACTACTCCTTTTATTGCGCTTCCTATATCTTGAGCAAAAACCGTTTTATTAATTTCTTTTTTATCAGGATTATATGTATTAAGCCACATAACAGCTCCCAAAGGTATATAATTATTATCAATGGCAATTGAGCGTCCTGCTGTTAAAGAAACCCCCATAGCTCCCAAAGGTCCGTCGGAATCAGACAAACGCTGAAAAATAAATCTTTCATTTTCAGCCATTAGTTCTTCAGCTTTTTGAGGATTATTACGCAGCCATTCTCTTATTTTAACCATAGAAGCATCTTTTGGTTCTATAATTTTTTTTGAAATTAAAATACCTCCTATACCGCGGAATTTATGTCCGTTATTGTCGGCATAACCCACACGCAAATCAGACCCGTCCGACATATGAGCAATGGCAGAGCCTTGTATTTGCATAAAATGAATATCCACTAAATCATTGCCCCACATAATAACCGGTGCTTTTATACCGTTTTTTTCTATTTCCCGCCTGTTGTAGTAAGGAATAAACTTTCCGTCTTTTACTCTTCCCACTAACCGTGTGTTAGGTAAATTTTTATCAAAATCGCGCAGATTTATTTCAATCAAATCTGAAGGTTTGCCATATATGGGATATTTATATTCTGAAGTTTTTTCGAAAGAAGCATAAATTTCTGCTTCATAATAAGAAGTAAATTTACCTTCTTGATTATTTCCGTCACTTACCGAATAAGGATAAAATTCACTCTCTATAAAATTTTTCATCTGCTCTGATGTTTTTATATTTTTGACCGTAAACTTTCGGCATATTTCTTTATAATCTGATGTTTTAATTTTTATTTGCGAAGAGTAAATAAATTCATTTTTATTATTGTTAATAAAACGGCAATTTTTAGAAAAAACAGGTATAACTTCCATAAAATCGTCATTATTCCAGCCTTTAAGCTCATTAAAAGACGTTTTTTTAACAACAACGGCAGATTCAGTATCGGAAATAGCGGATTCTTTAATACATCCGCTTGTTTCCAAAATAAAAAGAATGCCTAAAATAAATTTAAGCATTTTTTTTGGTTGATACCAATGTCCATTGATTATTTTTTGCATTTAGTGTTCTTTCAAAAGTCCATATATCGGTAATTTTTTGTACGAAGTTTTCATCACCTTCTATTATTTCACCTTTTTCATTTCTTAAAATATTTATTTGTTCGCTTACAAATTCAACTACTATCTTAGCACTGTTTTTAAGCAATTTAACTTCTTTTATTTCACTTTTATCAAAACAGATAAAATCAACTTCAGATGTCATATTATTTTCTTTTCTGAAAGCAATAACCTGATTGAAAGCATCCCAAAGTTTTTTACTGACTAAATCCTTTATTCCGGTAATATTTCCGCTGCTGAAAGCTTGTAAAACAACTTCAAAAACTCTGCAGGCTCCGCGCATAAAATTATCTTTATTGAAATTAGGAATTTTAGCCAAGCTTTTTTCAGGTTCCGAAAGACTGTCAAAATCAATAATATCAGCCTTATTATCCGTTTTTTTAGATTCTTTTATAACTTTGGAAATATTTTCCATCAATTTTTTTTCGGCATTTTTATCAATAGGCTTTATTATCACGCGCACCTTTTCATCGTTTCCGTTTGAACCGAAAACACTGTATAAACGAGTGATTATAAAAGCCACTAAAATCATTAAAAAAACTATATCAATAAAAGAACCCATTTTATTATCCTTAAAAAATCATTTCGTATAAATATAATAACAATTTAAAAATTTATCAATATAAAATATTTGACGTATCAACTTTTTAGTATTATTTCTAGGTAAAACATATAAAAAAGGAGAAAAAAATGGAAGAAAATAAAAATTCTGCAAATGCAAATCAGGTTGCCTTGATGATTCACAGTCAATATATCAAAGATATGTCGTTGGAAATTCCGATGGCACCGCAAATTTTTGCCGAAATGAATCAAGCGCCTAATGTGCATATTGATATAAGTATGGGAAATAAAAAGTTAGAAGAAGGTAATTATGAAGTTACTCTTACCGCTAAAATGGATGCTGACATAAAAGATAAAAAACTGTTTATAGTTGAATTGACATACGGTGCCGTAGCAACCGTAAATGTACCGGAAGAACATTTTGAACCGGTTATGTACATTGAACTTCCTCGCTTATTGTTCCCTTTTGTCAGAAGTATTGTTGCCAACAGTTTATCGGCAGCCGGATTGCCTGCTATGTTGATAAGTCCGATAGATTTTGTTGCTATGTATAATGCTAAAAAGGCTAAAGAAGCCGAAAAAGCGGCAAATAACAATAAAAAATAGGTAATAAAATGCGTTTGGCATTATATCAGCCGGATATTCCGCAAAACACGGGCACGCTCCTCAGACTTGGAGCGTGTTTGGGTTTGGCTGTTGATATAATAGAGCCTTGCGGATTTATGTTTAATGAAAAAGCTATGCGCAGAGCCGGTATGGACTATTTGGAATTTTCAAATTACCGCCGTCATAATTCGTGGAATGATTTTTTGAATTACAGGCAAGAGCATTCCGAAGAATACGGACGTATAGTGTTGTTAACCACCAAAAGCTCGGATTCTTTTATAGATTTTAATTTTTTACCTAATGATATTATACTAATGGGCAGGGAAAGCGCAGGAGTTCCGGAAAATGTGCATCAAAAAGCAGATGCCAGACTTCGTATACCGATGAATCCCGAGGCTCGTTCAATAAATATGGCTGTTTCGGCGGCAATGGCAATAACCGAAGCATTGCGCCAAACCAACCTTTTTCCGCCGATAAAATAAAAAAATCGAAAAAAATTAATTTTTACACTGGATTTGCCTTTAAAAATATGGTATATTAAACTCCGTTGTCACAATTAGTTTATTTTTTAGGAGCCGATATGAGTGTTAAAAAATTACCGTCGTTGACTTTTAATGCCGGAGAATATGTTGTGTATCCAAATCACGGGGTAGGCAAGATAGTTGGTGTTACCAAAGAGAATATAGCCGGTGCGGAATTGGAATGTTTAGTAATTAATTTTACCAAAGATAAAATGAGTGAAATGTTGCCTACATACAGAATTTCAAGTTCGGGTTTACGTAAAATATCTGATGAAAAAACAATGAACGAAGCTTTTGATACTCTTAAAGGTAAAGCTAAAGCCAGAAAATTCACGTGGTCAAGACGTTCTCAGGAATATGAAAGCAAAATAAATTCCGGAAATCCTATAGCTATAGCGGAAGTTATAAGAGATTTGTACCGTAGCGAAAACATAGCGGAACAATCGTACAGCGAAAGACAAATGTACGAAAAGGCCGTTGAAAGATTAGCTACCGAAGTTTCTGTATATAGCAATTGTTCTCTGGAAGATGCCAACAAACAATTAACTGATATTTTAGCTAAAGCTAAAAGTGTCCAAATATAAAAATATATTCTTAATTACAAAAAAAAAGAACCGTGATAAAAAACACGGTTCTTTTTTGCTTTAGAACTTATACCCTAAATTAAGCAGATAATAAGTTTTTTTCTTCTGTTCAAGCGGAACATTAGCTGAAACCGCAGCTGAAAACTTTTTGTAATCATATACAGTCTTTAAGCTTATTAATCCGAAGTTACGTTGGAAACGATTGCTTATAATATCGTAATGTCCGTACATATCGCTTATTGTAGCACGTGATGTATATTTATCACCTAATTCGTGGAAATATTTACCTCCGGCAATAACAGATAAAGAATGTTTATCATTGAACTCAAATTTCTTTTTGATATCCATACCCAAAGAAATAAGAGACGATAAAGTATTGTTACTCTTTATTTTCAATCCGTCTTTATTTTCTTTTGTATCGTCGGCATAAAGACCGGTGAAATTAAATCCGGCATTAGGCTCAACAGCAAAATATGTCAAATCAATACTATGACGTAATCCGGAATCAAAACCGTAGTAAAATTCTTTGGTATTTGCTTTATATGCCTTATTCACGGCATTACGACGATAATGACCGCGGGAAAAACCGGCTTTAGGTTTGAATAGAACTGAAACAACATCGTTATTGAATATTATAGGAATACCTGCTTCAAATAAATTATTGTATCGCGAAGAATCGTCATCAAAATCACTCTCGGAGCGGGTAACCATCAAAGATAATCCGCCGCGTAATTTATTGTTTAGCAATTTATCGGTATATCCGTATACCGAAATAACTTTATCTTTATATCCGCTGACTTCGTGCTTTGAATTAACTTCATTTTTATAAGTTATAACATTAACTTTACTTCTGTTAACTTCTTTCAAATCGGTCAATAAATCATCATTAAGCTCGGTATTAACCGTTCTTTCAATATCTAAACTTTGTTTTGTTAAATCAGGTATAATATTAAATCCGAGTTCGCGATTGAGGTAATCATCAAACTGCGCTTTATTACCGGCAGATTTAAGAATATCGAAAATTGCTTCACCTTTTTGGTTTTGATAATTATTGCTTAAATATTGAGCAATGCGAGAATTTTCAACTTTATCTTCAAATGATGACATAGTCATAACAACATTTAAATTCCCGTTTTCATTGCTTATTAAAGAAGCATCAAACAAATAAGATTGCGAAACAATATTTAATCCGTTATCGGTTCCTACAAAGGCATCTTCGTTAACATAAACAGTTTCAAAACCTCCTTCAACCAAACTGTTATCAGCCATAACAGTTCCGCTGAAAGATTCTGCTTCATAAGTACCGTTTTTTCCGATTGAAGCTACACTGCCGGCTTCATCGGAACCGAAATCAACATCTCCGGTCAGGCTTATTTGTCCGAGGTTTAACAGGCGGATATTTCTTACCAAAGAAGGGTCTGACAACGAAATCAGAGAAGAACCGATAGATGATGTTCCCGATACGTACCCTCCCCAATCAATTTCACCGTTTTTGCAATGCTGTCCGCAAGAACCGCCGTAAACCACTGCATCTTCACCCATTGCCCCCGGATTAACGGTTGTTCCGTCAGTATATTTTGTACCGATTTGATCACCTTGAGTTACTTCTTCTGTATTAAGTTGATAATTTTTTACGACATAAATTGCGTATCCGCTGGCAACATTTATATTACCTGTATTGGTAATAATTACCGTGGAACCGACATAAGGAACTTCAACATAAATACCGTTTCCGGTTCCGGTGCTGACGGATATTGTACCGCTGTTTGTAATAGTTCCCGGATTTGAAGTATAAATACCGTGTCCGTTATAAATTCTGATAACACCGCTGTTATTTACGTTTGTAGCTCCTAAAATAGCGGCAGTTGCCGATCCGGTAACTTCTATTGTACCGCTGTTATTAACGGTGGTTACTCCATTGATTGCGGCAACTCCGGAAGCTATTGAAATAGTACTGTCAGTATTGTTTGTGAGGGTTGTTCCTCCATCAACGGCATAATCTGTTCCGATTATTTGACCGGAGTTGGTAATAGTAGAAGCCCCTCTTATGGCGGTGCCGGATGAAGTTTTTATGATACCTCCGGAACCGTTTGAAACATCACGCACTCCGCTGACGGCTGTGCCGCTTTCGACACTGACGGTTCCCCCTGTATTACTTAAGGATAAAGCACCGTCAACGGCAGTTCCGCTTCCGTTAACTATAATGTCTGAGGTATTTGTAACCGAGCCTGTGGCAATAACCGCTGTACCGCTTCCAATTTCAATGTTTCCGCTGTTGTTCAAAGAAGAACCTCTTACGGCAGTTCCGCTTCCGCTGACAACTATATTTCCCCCGTTTGTTACGGAATTTTTGGCATTAACGGCTGTGCCGCTTCCTAAGTTTATATTACCGCTATTTGTGACGGTTGAAGCATTATTAATGGCATATCCTGAGCCTGATACGGTAATGTTACCGCTGTTTATCACCGGTGTATTATTGGTCGCGTAGATTGCCGAACCGGACACAATATTAATAGTTGCCACGGCACTGTTATTTATGGTTCCGGTGCCTATAGAATATATTCCGGTTGCGGTGGAACCGGTCATATTAATAAAACCGTTATTCGTAATACTGCCGATAGCTGTATAAATACCAACGCTTCCGGCATTTTTAATCAATATATTGCCGCCGTTAACCAAAGAAGTTGCAGATTGTCCGTAAATACCGTAACCACCGCCGTAAATGTAAATATTACCGTTATTTTGAATAGTTCCGTCAAGAGAATAAATACCATAATTTCCGTTATTTCCGGTGACGGTTGAAGAGCCGATAACTATAGATGAATTGACATCGGTAGAAATAGAAGCGGAAGCAGCTCTTATACCGTAACTGTTTTCGGCAACGGTTATATTGATTTTCTTGGAATTTGATATGGTGGAATCCCCGTTGGAACGTATGCCTGTATTATTCTTATTATAAAGATTAATATTTCCGTTATTAATTATTTGCTCTGAAGCATTTCCGTCAATACCGTAGCTGTTTGTGGCATAAATATTTATGAGGGCATTATTTGATATCTTATTGGCATTTTCCGCATAAATACCGTAAGCTCCGGCAGAAGAAATGGTATCGTTGTTACCAATAGAAATCGTACCGCCGCTGTTATTGGTAATCTCAGCATTTCCGGTGGAATAAATACCATAACTTCCGATAGGTGATGATAAGGATATGGAAGCGTTGTTTTCAATGGAATTTCCGTTGGAGGCAATACCCTTGCTGTTACTGTGGTATAATGTTAGCATTCCGTTGTTAACTATATTATTGCCGCCGGTAACGGCAGTACCCGACGTATATGTGGTAATCGGAGCATAATTGGTAATACTGTTTGCATTTAAAGCATAAATACCGTAATCGTTTCCAATATCACTTAAAGTTGAGCCTATAATGATTTCTCCGGAAGCGTTGTTGGTTATATCTACGGTTCCGGTAGAGTAAATACCATAGTTATTTCCTGCTTGAGTAATTCTGATAACACCGCTGTTTTCGACGGATGTTCCGTTTGAAGATATACCTTTACTGCCGTTTTGATATAGGTTTAATGACGCCGTATTGGTGATTGCATCTCCGCCGGTAATGGCGCTACCGCTTGCATATATATGAATTGCCGAATTATTCTTTATGCTTTTGGCATACGGAGCATAAATACCGTTTCCGTTTGAAGCGGTGGAAGTTGATTTACCCAAAGTAATAATACCGCCGGAAAGATTTTCTATTTCAGCTTCGCCGGTAGCATAGATACCATAACCGTTGTTAGCATTATTTAAGGTTATGAGGTTTTGATTTCTGATGATGCCCGAACCGGTGGTGCTGATACCTTTACCACCATCTTCTTTAATTTGAATTTGTCCGCGGTTAGTAATTAAGCTGACTTCTCCACCGGATATGGCGGTGCTGTTTTTACCATTCATTGTTATGGAGTTATTATTGGTTATGGAATTTCCGCTTTCGGCATAAATTGCGTAACTGGAATTATTGTAAATAATAAATATTCCATCGTTAACTACCGAATTTATGGCTTTGGCAAAAACACCGTAGCTGTCATATCCTTCTGCCCCCGATGTGCCTACTGTTATTTTTCCGCTGTTATTAAAAGTTAACCCGTCAACGGTTGTTTCATCAACGGATGCCACAGTACTTCTAACTGCTTCAACATTAGTTCCCTTTACGGTTATTTCTCCGTTATTATTGACGGTAGCTGATGCCGAAGCAAAAATTGCCGATGAATAGCCGTTGAAAGAATATATGTTTTTATTGTTAATGAATGTGGAATTTCCGCTCAGAGAAACCGCGTGACTTTCACCGTTTTCAACGCTGTACAGGTTGATGGTGCCGTTATTTGTGAGAGTTCCCGCGGATTCTTCTTCTGAGGAATCTACGAAAACCATACCGTTACTGTTGCTTACGCTTTGTTCGGAATTACCGACATTGATGGTTGCGCCGGATTCATTAAATACTTCCGTGTTTTTTGATGCTTCCAAAGCATTATTGTTATCGTAGTTAATATTTATATCCTGCTTGTTTATGATTTTTCCGCCTTCGGCATAAATAGCCGTGCCGTTTTCATTATTAAGATTTATGATTCCGTCATTGGTTACTTCTTTATTGTTTATAGAATAAATGGCATAACCTTTTTGAGCGGCATCATTGTAAAGATTTATGGTTCCTTTATTTGATATTTCACTCTCGGTTTCGTTATAAATACCGTAACTTTCGGAAACAGGATTAGCGGCCGTACCGACATTAATAACACCGGCAGAATCGTTGGTAATTTCGTGTTTTCCGCTACCGATAGTATAAATTCCGGCAGCATCATCTCCGTAAACATTTAAGGTATTTTTGTTGCTTATGGTAACATCAGAGCCTTTGCTGTATATTGCCGCACCGGCTTCTTTTGTATATAAGTCTATTGTTCCGTTATTTTCAATATATGCCGTTCCTTCTTCTCCGATATAAATACCGAAACTGTTTTCAATTTCCGAGCCGTTCCCGCCAACGGAAATTACACCGTCCGCAGAGTTGATAATACGAGTTTTTCCTGTACTTCCCGTGCTGTATATGGCAATATTGTTATCACCTTTCATCGTAATATTTTTATTGTTTCTTGTATTGCTGTAACCGGAAGAATACATACCCAAAGAATACTCATCTTTTACCGTTATATCACCGTTATTTATCATACTTGCGTTTTTCTCCGAGGCGTTGGCCATAGCAGCCGAAAAGCGAGAAGCTGTGTTGATGATGTTATTATTGGTTATATAAGCATTATTTATGGCGCCTTCAGCTAAATACATACCGACGGTATTTGTAGCATTACTGTGTAAACTGTCGGTTATGTTTATTTCTCCTTCATTAAAAGCTTTTCCTTGTGTTTCACCGCTTTCATCGGTCTCAACCGACATTGCTGATACAAAAGATGAACCATCCATATTTATAACTGAATTTTTATCGTTATAAATTTTTTCGGTTGTTGAAGATGAAAATACCGTTTGTTCATCTAACACCGAGCGAGACTGTGTGCTGATAATCGAATTACCGATGGAAAGCGTGTAATTTGCGAAAGGATTATATTTTTCACCGTCTGATGCGGCTTCTCCCGTGGAGTTGGCATAATAGTTTATAGTATTGGAGTTATGCGCTTCACTGTATGCACCGCCGAAAACATAGGAATTGGTAGCACTTTCGAAAACGTTAATAATACCGTTATTGTAGATAGTTGTTCCGCCGGAAAAATCATTTTGCATTGCGATGGAATCGTGAGAATAAATGTTTATGGTTCCCGTATTTTCCAAAGTAGCCTCTTTAGTTTGTCCGTAACCGTAGATGGCAATATTTTTTTGATATTGGGTTGTGGTTTCCGGTTTACCCAAAGTAATAATACCGCTGTTTTTTAAATTTCCGCCGTTAAAAGAAGCAATACCGAAACTGTTACTGGCTTGGATTGCAATATTTCCCGAATTGATTAAATTTTGATTTAAATCGGCATAGAGCCCTGATACACTGCCGGAACCTTCAACCGAAACCATTCCGTAATTTTTGCGTTGGTTTCCCGCAGATGTTTTTATGTTAATATTTCCGGAGTTGGAAAGATTACCGCCGTGAATTGATTGCATACCGGCGGCCACATCTATGGAACTGCTTCCCGTAGAATATTCTTCCAAATTAAGATTTATATTGTTCAAATTATAGGCTGAAGTTCTGGCATCTGCCCGCATAGCGACAATTCCGCCGGTTCCTTTACGCAGCGACAGTTCGGAAGAAGGAGTATAGTTTCCGGTATAACTGATGTTAATTTCACCGGAGTTTCGCAGAACAACATTTTCGGCACGATTTATATTCTTAGAACCGTTCATAAATCCATCGTCTAAAAAGCTTCCCATTCCAATCATCGAAACTTTAATATCTTTATCTGAAGCTCCGGCATCTCCAGCGCTTAAATAAATTTTTCCGCCGGATTCGTTTAATAAATTAATGGTGTCTTTATTTAAATCTTTGCCGGCATTTACAATCATCGCTTCCATACCGACTAAAGTTCCGGATGCTGCGGATTCTTTAACAGATTCTTCTTCGCCTTGTCCGGCGTTAGGGTCTAAAAGTCCGCCTATATCTTGATTTTGCGTTTCGGATTCGGAGGAAGCTTTAATGGCTGATCCTTTAATATCTCCGAAATTTTGTAAAACAGATTTACTGTCGGCATACATACCGATGAGAGTATGAGAATCGTTATATCCCGAAAAGTTTAATGAAATACCGTTATTTGATTGAACTCCGCTCGGATTATTTATAATACCTTGACCGTAATTGGTTGCCATAGAACCTTCGCTTGCAACCATACCTATACTGGCGTTATAACTGTCGACGTTTATATATCCGAAATTGTTGATTTGCGCTTTTTTGGTTGCAGTCATACCAATCGTTCCGGCACCCGCTTGCAAAACGGTATCAACGGTGTTGGTATAATTTCCGCTGTTTTGAGCTTTAAGAGCAACATCTAAATAGTCAGTATTTTTCAAAATGTTTGAATTAAAATTTATGTTGGCTATTTCTTCAGTTTTGGAATTTGTAATGTTTATAAAAGAAGAGTTTTCGGCAGAAGTTTCCGTGATTGATTTGTAAATTGTTCCTTTTGTTCCGGCATAAGATCCCAAACTGTTATAGTCTTCAGTATCGCCGCCACTGTTACCATCGTGACCGCCACCGCCGCCGCCACCGCCGCCGAGAGCGAGAGCTAAAGCTCCTCCCACTAAAGCAGCACCGCCTATCCACCACCAAATTTTCGGAGATACGCTGTAATTTTCTTTTCCGATATAACCGTATGCGGCTCGCGGTGTTGATGTAACCGGAACGGCGCGTGATGAATTTATAAAATTATCATAATCTTCAATATTTTGCGTGCAGGGATGGCGAGGATTTGCACCTGCCGCACGAAAAGAATTGTATGTATAAGAATCGTGTCTGCGCGCAGCAACACAAAGACCGGTATCGCCGTTAGAGTTCATTACATCAATATTAAGCCCTCGATTAATGGATGAACGTAAGGCTTCTACTCTGCCGTTTTGCGCCAAAGCATACATTTCTTCAAAGGATTCCGGTGTTAAACGGTATCCGTAGGCATTGGCAATCCGCGGAAGATTCGCCAAAGCAAAAGAAAAAATAGTTGTTATACAAACAGTTTTTTTCAAAAGCGCACTTTTAAGCATTGTAAAACCCTTTCTATACAGTAATACACCGCTATCATAGATATTAAACTTTAAGTTTTGGTAAATATTGAATATAAAAGCCCTGTTTTTATGGTAAACAGGGCTGCTTTTTCAGTTGGTGTTTTTTTGAATACTTATTTTTTTGAATTTTTGTTTTTCTACCGGAGTTTTAGGAATGGAAACGCTTAGAACGCCATTTGTGTACTGCGCGACGGCATTATCATAATCCAAATCCCAAGGCAGAGGAATTGTGCGTTTGAAGGAGCCGTAAGAAATTTCCGAAAAATAAGCTTCTTTATCATTGCTTTCAAATGTATTTTCTTTTTCTCCGCAAATAGCTAAGTAACCGTCGGAAGAAATTTGCAAATCTAAATCATTTTCTTTTATTCCCGGCAGTTCGGCGGTTATATTTACGGCTTCTTTGGTTTCAACCACCTGAATCCGCGGTTCCCATTCACCCAGAGAAGAACCTTCTGTCGATGAATTTGAAGCATCTAAATAGTTCCACAAATAATTCATCAGATGGTTAAATTCTGAACTGCGGTTCATTGCGGGCATTTCGGAGCTGTGATTGCGGGATGAAGAATATGTGCTGATATTTTTCATATTTTCCCCCTACTTACTGATTTTTGTATCGCTTACTTCAATATCTTCTTCATATTCAGAACAAGTATTGGAAGAACATCCGCAACTTCCTTTTTTATCGGTTGATTTTTTATCATCTTCTTCGAAAAATTTATTTTTAGCTTTCATATTTTTTCTCCTGTTTTTATTGAACCAAAGCAAAAACTAAAGTGTTTTCACATCGCAAGAGATAAACATAAAATCGAAGATTCAAAGCTAAACAATAGGATAATATAATCCAAAGATTATTTTTCCTTAGTTTCGTGATAAGACTTTTCGGTATTAACCGCCCAAATCGATTTTTTATCTTTGGTGCGTCCTAAAATATGATTGACCGCAACAAAAGCCGTTGCCATTGAGTGATCCATATTGTTATAGCGATGTTGACCGTTACGTCCCACGCAATACAGATTTTTAAAGCCGTTTAACCAATTAATAAGTTTATCAATGTCTTTATAGGTATCAAAATATGCTGGATAGGCTTTTTTAACTCTTTCCACGTGAGAATCTTCTACATCGCCGGCAGAAATAACATCCATTTTTACTAACTCACCGGCGGCAAATTTTTGCCACTCTTCATCAGACATATTCCAATATTTATCGCCTTCTTTGCAGAAATATTCCAAGCCAATCCAGACTTTTTCCTCCGGTTTGGCAACCAAATACGGTGACCAGTTATTGAAAATCTGGATTCGTCCCAATTTTACACCGGTATCCTGAACGTATATCCAGCAATCAGGTACAATATTATTTAAAGTTTTGAATTTAGTTTTATTTTTCATATTGAGTTTGGAAAGCAATAATCCGACGGTTACAAAATCACGATAAGGCAAGCCCTCGGCAATGGTCGAAATATCCTGCGGAGCATCTTTTATTCCGGCGGTTAAATCTTTAAGCGGCATAGAAGAAATTACAATATCGGCTTCCTTTTTTATTTTTTTACCTTCTTTCATATATATAACGCTTGAGATTTTATTATCAGCAGTTTCAAAAGCAATAACTTTGGCGTTTTTGATTATATTGCCGCCCATATCCTCTATTTTTTCGGCAGCTGTCTCCCATAATTGTCCCGGACCGAATTTGGGATAACTGAATTCTTCAATAAGAGAAGTTTCCACATCCCTGTTTTTTACAGGTAAAATTTTGCTTAAAATATCTTTTATAATGGCAGTAATCGATAAACCCTTTACCCGTTGTGCTCCCCAATCGGCGGAAATATTGCGAGGGTGGCGTCCCCAAAGTTTTTCGGTATAACCTTCGAAAAACATAGAATAAAGTTTACGACCGAAACGATTGATGTAAAAGTTTTCCAATGAATTTTCCTGAAGTTTGCGTATAACTGACCATAAATAACTCAATCCCGCAACAAAGGTAGTAAAAACCCCCATATTCATAATGGTATTAAAATTCATTTTCACCGGATAATCGAAAAATTTATGCCGGTAGAATATACGGGAAACACGGCGACGTTTGAGCATAACTATATCATCGGTTTCAGGATTCGGACCCTTGGGATTAAGTTCAAATTCACGTCCGGTGAGAATATCGTCAAAAGAAGGCTTACCTTGCAAAGGCATTAAATTATTCCACCATTGCACCACTTCTTCATCTTTAGAAAAAAAACGGTGCCCGCCTATATCCATCCTATTGCCGTTATATTGTACGGTACGTGAAATTCCGCCCACCGCATCGCTTTCTTCCAATACCGCGACTTCATAATTTTTGGAATTTTTTAAAAGTTCATAGGCAGCAGTTATTCCGGCAGGACCTGCTCCGATAACAATAACTTTTTTCATTGACGAACTCCTTGTTTATTAATGCATAATAAACGGACATAAATTAAAATGCAATTAAAATAAAGCTTCTTGTTTTTTGTGTAAAAAATTCCTAGATTATTATAAGGAGAAGTAAATGAAAAAATATTTTTGTTTTAATTGTCAAAAAGAAATTGAGCCGTATTCATTATGGAAATGGCGCTTTTGTCCGCACTGCCGGCGGCGGATAACCGATGCCGGCGAAGGCTTTTATATGGTTTGCGATGAATGCGGAGCTAATTTACCGCCCGATGCCAAACATTGCCTTAAATGCGGTAAAAAACTTTTGGGAGATAAGGATATAGATGTTTATGCTCCAAAGTCGTTTTTATTTGATAATGATTGGCCTAATTTAATAATTGGCTCGGTTGTATTGTTTCTATTTATGATTATAGGGTTGGGTGTTCTGTATGTTTCATTTTATTTGATAATATTCTTTGTTTTTATGGGTGCAATAATGTACGCGCTCAATTTATTTAGATTAAGAATGTAAAGAGAAAAAACAAAAAAGGTCGCTTCTTACAAAGCGGCCTTTTCGCATAACATTAATTGAAAATATTATTTATCTTCAATTTTTTTGCCTTCCAAATCAAATTTTTCAATTTTAGCATTATCATTTAATTCTTTAACTATTTCGGTAACGGCTTGCTGAGAAAGGCTCATTTTTATTTGATTTTCAATAGCTTCCAACGGTTGCGGTTTAGTTTCTCTTACATCTTCAACCAAGATAACGTGCCAACCGTATTGAGTTTTAACAGGTTCTTTTGAATAAGTTCCGGCATCCATAGCCATAGCGGCTTCGGAAAATTCCGGTAACATAACATCTGCCGTGAAGTATCCCAAGTCAGCCTGATCTTTGGAATATTTTTTAGCCAAATCATCGAAAGAAGCTTTTTTGTCATTCAATTGAGCAATAATATCTTTAGCTAAATCTTCTTCTTCAACTAAAATATGTTTGGCCTTAACTTCTTTTTCAGCTTTAAATTTAGCCAAATATTCATCGTATACTTCTTTTACTTTAGCATCTGTAACCTTTTCTTTAACTTGCTTTTCAAGATAAACTTGACGAGCAACTTCATCCTGAAGTTCAGCCAGTTGTTTTTGATATTCAGGTGTAGCTTGAATATTAGCTTTTGAAGCAGCTTGTAAAGCTAACTTGCTGTTAACCATAATATCCAAAGCCTGTGTGTAAAATTCTTCAAACGAAGCCTGAGCTTTAATCTGAGGATTTTGCTCATAAGCCTCTTTCATTTCGGCGACGGTAATTTTTTCACCATTAACAACGGCAGCAACCCCATTGTTTTTCTCGGCATAAACTTTATAAGTAAAAGCTCCGGCGACCAAAACAACGATAACAGCCGTTACGGCAAGTAAATATTTTTTCTGCATAAATTTTCTCCTTAAAAAAATAAATCGGTGTCATCATATCTTTTTTATTTTAAATTTCAATATAAGTTTATAACTTTTGCTCAAAGTATTGACTTTATTATTTATTCAAACTAATTATTATTAGATAAAATCAATTAAGGAATACAAATGTTAGGACAAATAGCAAGAAAAATTTTTGGCAGTGCCAATGATCGTTTTGTGAAAAAACAATATAAAACAGTTAATCAAATCAATGCGTTAGAGCCGGATTTTATAAAACTTTCCGATGAAGAACTTAAAGCTAAAACCGATGAATTCAGACAGCGTTTGAAAGACGGTGAAACACTTGACGATATTTTACCGGAAGCTTTTGCTACCGTCAGAGAAGCGGCAAAACGCGTTATGGGACAACGGCATTATGACGTACAGCTTATAGGCGGTATAGTTCTGCATAAAGGTATGATTGCCGAAATGAAAACCGGTGAGGGTAAAACACTGGTTGCAACATTGGCTGCATATTTAAATGCTATTGAGGGTAAAGGTGTTCACGTCGTTACGGTTAATGACTATTTGGCAAAACGAGATGCCGAATGGATGGGGCAGATTTACAGATTTTTAGGTTTAACCGTAGATTACATTGTTCACGGCAAAAATGATAACGAGCGTCGTATGGCTTATGCTTCTGATATTGTTTACGGTACCAATAACGAATTGGGATTTGACTATTTGCGCGATAATATGAAATTCAGTCTTTATGAAAGAGTTCAACGTGATTTTAATTTTGCGATTGTCGATGAAGTTGATTCCATTTTAATTGATGAAGCCAGAACTCCGCTGATTATTTCAGGCGAAGCCGAAGATTCTTCGGCAACTTATGTTACGGTATCCAAATTGATTCCTGAATTAAAGGAAACTGATTATGAAAAAGATGAGAAACAAAAGAACATCACTTTAACCGAAGCCGGTATGGAGCATATGGAGCAGCTTTTGCGTGAGGCCGGATTGGTCAAGGAAGGTTCCTTGTATGATATAGGCAATGTTAATTTAGTTCAGCACGTTAATAACGCTTTGCGCGCTCATAAAATGTTTCAGCGTGACGTTGATTATATTGTAAAGGATGGTAAAGTAGTCATTGTTGATGAATTTACCGGTCGTATTATGGAAGGACGTCGTTTCAGCGACGGTTTGCATCAGGCTTTGGAAGCTAAGGAAGGAGTGAATATTCAATCGGAAAATCAAACTCTTGCCTCGATTACATTCCAAAATTATTTCCGCTTGTATCCGAAATTATCCGGTATGACAGGAACCGCAATGACCGAAGAAAACGAATTTTGCGATATTTATAATTTGGTGTGTGTCGAAATTCCGACTAATAAGCCGGTAAAAAGAGAAGACCTGCAAGATGAAATTTATCGTACGGCTGATGAAAAGTACAGAGCCATAATTAATACCATATTGGAAAGTCATAAAAAAGGACAGCCGGTATTGGTCGGTACGACTTCAGTGGAAAAATCCGAGATTGTCGCCGAATTATTGCATCAAGCTGCTCCGGATTTGGATTTTGAAGTATTGAATGCCCGCCATCACGAGCGTGAAGCGGCAATTGTTGCTCAGGCAGGCGTTTCCGGAGCAATAACCATTGCTACCAATATGGCCGGTCGCGGTACGGATATTCAGTTGGGTGGTAATCCGGATATGAAATTAAAAGAAAAATTAACCGGAGAAGAAACTCCCGAGCAAATTGCCGAAATTAAAAATCAGATAGAAGCGGAAGTAGCGGCGGATAAAGAAAAAGTTTTGGCGGCAGGCGGTTTATATATTGTCGGAACGGAACGTCACGAAAGCCGCCGTATAGATAATCAATTACGCGGTCGTTCCGGTCGTCAGGGGGATCCGGGAACTTCTAAATTTTTCCTTTCTATGGAAGATGATTTAATGCGCATTTTCGGCTCTGAAAAGATGTCTAATGTATTGCAACGTTTGGGGCTGCCGGAAGGCGAGGCTTTAGTTCACCCGTGGATAAGCAAAGCTTTGGAAAAAGCTCAAAAAAAGGTTGAAGAGCGTAACTTTGATATTCGTAAAGATTTGCTCAAATATGATAATGTTATGAACGAACAACGCAAAATTATTTATGCAGAGCGTCGTGATATAATGGAGCAAGAAGATGTTTCCGATACCATAAAAGAAATGCGCGATGAGTATTTGGGTGTAATTATAAACGCACACGTTCCGTACGGTACTCCGCCGGAAGAGTGGAACAAAGACGGATTGAAGCAAGATATTTTAGCGGCTACTTCTTTCAGTATGCCGATAGAAAATTGGTGTAACACTCCGGATATTGACAGCGAAAAAATGAAAGAAACCATATTAAACGAAGTGGATAATCGTTTGGCGGAGCGTGAAAAAACTTTACCGGAAGAAGTTGTTAAAATGGTTCAGAAAAGCATTTTATTACAGGTTTTGGACCAGTTGTGGAAAGATCATATAGCTTCATTGGATTTGATGCGTCATACCATAGTTTTGCGGGCTTACGGTCAAAAAGATCCGCTTAATGAATATAAAAAAGAAGCGTTTAATATGTTTTCTAATTTATTAAACACTTTAAAAGAACGAGTTTCTGTGGTAATATGCCACACAGTTATTCAAACAGATTCACAGCAGCGTATGGAACAGGCAATGGAAAAAGAGCAAAATCGAAAAATGTCGGCAGTTCACGACGGGGCAATTACCAACGATGAGCCTTTGGAAAAGCTTGATAAAAAAATGTTTGCCGGAGTCGGTAGAAATGATCCCTGTCCGTGCGGAAGCGGTAAAAAATTCAAGCATTGCCACGGACGCATAGCTATGTAGGAGGTTGAAATGTACAACAAATATAAAGAGCCGGAAACATTTTGGGAAAAAGTAGAGGAGTTTTACAAATATAATCAGAAACGCTTGTCCAGACTCTTTAAATTTGCAGCAGTTTGCCTTGTATTTATAATAGGTTTTAAAGTTGTTAACGTAGCAACATATAACTATAAGCTGAATAAGGACGTAAAAGCCGCGGTTGCAGAAATAACGGCGATGATAAGAAATATAAGGACGCTTTATGCCACTAACGGTCAGGAAGTAAGCAATATTTCCGAATTGTTAATTCAATCCGGCGCGGTTTCCAAATCATCGGTAGGTGATGTGGGTATAAAGAATATTTTGGGTGGAAAGATTGTAATAGTATCCAAGATTCGGAAAAACAAAAAGCCCAGTGAAAGCGAAAAATCTTCTTTTGTATTAGCTTATCAAGGTTTGCCGCACGGAGTTTGTGTAAAATTAGCCGGTTTGGATTGGGGAAATTCCAAGAGCGGCTTAATGGCTGAAGCCATTGGGGTTGTTGATGAAGAAGGCAACGATTCGGCACTTACCGATATTGAGAATTATGACGGTAAAGAAGTTGCGGTTGTAGGTAAAGACGGAAAGGTTCGTTATACCGAAATTAAACAGCGTAAGATGTACACTGTGGCTAAGCCTGATGATAACCTCACGCAATATCCGATACCTGAAAATGCGGCTATTTTAGGTTGTGCTTGCGGTAAATTAAATGTTTGTTCGTTTGTGTTACGTTATTCCATTTTTCCGGAACGTTAATATACCGAGTACTTTTTAGCAAAATATTTTCTGCTTGTTTATTGTTTTTGCAAATAAAAAAACAATAGGAATTCTTTACATAAAAGTTCACAAAAAGTTCATAATTATTTTCGAAAAAGTATGTTATTATACATAGTGTATATATTTAAACATCAATAGGAGGATACTATGTTTAATACATATCAAATCCCCTTTGTGAGGTCATTCTTCCGGCGATTAATCGGAAGGATGGCTGTTTGCACATTATTATGTGCGACAGTTTTAATCCAAACAAAGGATGCCTATGCGAAAGTCTGTTTTTTGCCGGGAGGTAAATGTCCCGGTGATGCTACGATGAGTAGCGTAAAGGCAGTTCAAGGCAGTCAATGTCTTGGTTATACATTAACACAAATAAAATGTAAGGACCAAGCTTGTGAAGAGGGGTGGAATTGCGAATCGTGTACA
>JAFUSH010000010.1 GCA_017471705.1 Alphaproteobacteria bacterium
GAGCGGAATTATGTGGGCTACATCATTTTTCAAGTTCTTATATCCGGAATGGGCTTTTTTGATATAATTTGCCGTCGGATAATCATACGCTCTCCCGTATGCGTCAAACGCCGTGATTTTTTCCGGTAAAGCTTTCTGCAGGGCTTGCGCCATCGGAGATGAAACCACCAAAAAGGCATTATCCAATCTGACATACGAACCGTCCAAACTGTTACCGCTTACCGTCATTACCTCAGATGTTCCGCCGACAGGCGATTGATATTCAAGCGCGGCAGTCAAATCAAGCAAACCGGCACCGTACGTACTGCTATCGTAATCGGATGCATTTTTGTTGGCTGTACTCATCAGCAAATCAATAATTTGTTCGGAACGCATATTCGGAAAGGCGTTTTTCAAAAAGGCGATTGCCCCCGTTACTACCGGAGCCGCCATTGAAGTACCGCTCATTCCTATATATCCCGAACCTATATTTGTTGAGGCAATAAAGTTTCCGGGAGCTGCTATGCAATATCCCGAAGTATTCGCACATTTATTGGAAAAATCACTTAACGAATAGGTATTTATCGTGCCGTCATCATTAAGTGTAACATCGGCACTTACTACTACCAACATCATTAAATTTGAATAAGTGCTTATCAGCTTAATACCGGATTCCAAATCCGGAAATCTATAACTGTCATTACCGGCAGCTTTAACCCAAATCGTGCCGTCTTTATAATTATCCGAATAATCATATTTACTCATAGTATAGGCAGCTGCTTCTTTCCAACCTTCCATCATATCTAAATACGGACTGCCGTAATCATACGAGCTGCTGTCTTCATCTGCTTCGGACCCTATACTGAAATTAATTGCTACCGTATTGCTGTCAACCAAAGTTTTTATCGGTTCATACAGAGAAGACATAAAATCCCAGCGAACCGCTTTAATATCGGTATTGGTAAAGGCAACTCCCATCATTCCCGATTGGTCGTGATTTGCACCTATTATGCCGGCAATATGGGTTCCGTGCGCATAACTTCCATCATTCAACGGATTTTCCGATATACCGGTTATCGGATAAAAACTGTCGGCACGATTTTTATATTCATCCCAATCGTAATTTTCCGGATATGCGGCTTTCCAAGCCAAGTAATTTTCGTGTTCAACATAATATACCAAATCTGTTTTCAAGCCGTCCTCATCATAAAAGTACAGCCTATCGTACTCGGAACGTTCTTCCGCCATCCAGCAATTCACGTGATCCTCGCCGAAACAAGGACCGTAATCAAAATTGTATCCGGAAACTTTACTGCCGCCGTTTCTGTTAAACTCACTATGACCGCCGTCAACACCGGTATCAACTATACCTACGGAAGAAGTTCCGCTTAAAGTAGTCGTAATATTTCCGTCATCTTCTATTGTATAAAATCTGCTGAAAGCACCGTCGGCATTAATAGACGCCAAAAAGTTGGTAACACCGGTAATACTGAAGTTTGAGGCATTAAACTCTCTATCATTTTTAAATGTGTTTTTTTCCGGCTCAGGTTCCGGTTCCGGATCATCTCCGCCGCTGCCGCTGCCACCCGCTAATATCGCCGCTGTACCGGCAAGCAATGCAATTCCGCCGCCAACTTTATATCCGTCATAATCAAATTTAGCGGGTAATACTTTATCCTCAGTATGGAGCATACACTCTGCTTTCGGATTTGCTCCGTAACTAATCAGCAAATCGTATGCATACGGACTATAATCCCAACTGGCAGTACACAGAGCCGTATTTCCGTCGGCATCTTTTTCATCTATTGAATATCCTTGCATCAGATAGCTTTCTATAGCTCTGGTATCACCTGCCTTAGCAGCTCTGTATATTCTGTCTTTTATTCCCCACCAAGCATCAGCTTCCCGCGGAACAAAAGAAAAGAACAATGCAATCAAAACAATCAGTTTTTTCATAGTGTTTCTCCTAGTTTACCGATTGTATTGTAAGCATTAATAGCTAAAATATGGTTAATATGCCGTAAAACAAAAAAGGAACCCGTATCAACGTACGGATTCCTTAAATTTAATAAAAACGATTGTTATTCAACATCATTTGATGCTGCGATAGCGACCTTTTCTTCGCTTTCGGAATTTTGTTGTTTCATTTCCAAAATTTCGCGATCGTTTTGTGCGGCAACCTTACGCAATGAACGTAAAACCTTACCCGTACCGGCAGGAATCAAACGACCGACGATAACATTTTCTTTCAAGCCCTTCAAGTCATCAACCTTACCTTCAACCGCAGCTTCGGTCAAAACGCGGGTTGTTTCTTGGAATGAAGCGGCTGAAATAAACGACTTGGTCTGCAAGCTTGCCTTGGTAATACCCAGCAATACCGGATTGCATTGAGCCGGAACGCCGGCTTCGGCGATAACTTTGGCATTTTCGGCTTCAAACACATCGCGGTCAACCTGTTCGCCAACCAAGAATGTTGTATCACCGGCTTCGGTAATTTCAACTTTCTTCAGCATTTGCGAAACAATAACTTCAATATGTTTATCGTTAATAGCCACACCTTGCAAACGATATACGGCCTGAACTTCCTGAACCAAGTATTCAGCGAGTTTTTCCACACCTAACACACGCAAAATATCGTGCGGAGCCGGAGTTCCGTCAACCAGCAAATCCCCCTTCTTAACTTGGTCACCGTCTTGAACTACCAAACGGCGTCCCTTAGGAATAAGGTATTCTACCGGATTTCCCTCTGACGGAATTACCGTAATACGTTGTTTAGCTTTATAGTCCTTACCGTATTCGACCATACCGTCAACGTCGGAAATAATCGCCGGATCCTTCGGACGTCTTGCTTCAAACAACTCGGCAACACGCGGCAAACCACCGGTAATATCTTTTGTTTTGGTGCTTTCTCTCGGAATACGGGCAATAACGTCACCAACGTGAACTTCCGTGTCTTTATCAACATTAAGTACGGCATCAACCGAAAGATAATAACGAACTTCTTTACCGGAATCGTATGTAACGTGTTTACCCTTAGAATTTTTGAGCATCACACTCGGTTTTAACCCTGCATTAGCCGCAGAACCGGATTGCCAATCAATTACCATTTTAGAACTGATACCGGTTGTTTCATCCATTGTTTCTTTAACCGAAACGTTAGGAATAAGGTCAACCAATTCGGCCTTACCTTCTTTTTCGGAAATAATCGGTGTCATAAACGGATCCCATTCTGCCACCTTCTGCCCTTTAGCAACCTCCATACCTTCAGATACCAAGATTTTGGCTCCGTAAGGTACGTGATGGCGAGATTTTTCACGTCCCTGATTATCCTGAATTACCACATCGCAGTTACGCGACATAATAATCAAATTACCTTCCGAATTGGTAACGGTATGCGTATTTTCAAGTTTCAAAATACCGGCAAACGGCACTTCAATAGTCGACTGTTCCGCCGATTTGGAAGCAGCACCGCCGATATGGAACGTACGTAACGTTAATTGGGTACCCGGCTCACCGATTGATTGAGCGGCAATTACACCGACTGCCTCACCTATGCTCACCTGATTACCTCTGGCCAAGTCACGACCGTAGCAAGCTGCACAAACACCGTGTTCGCTTTCGCAAGTCAATACGGAACGAATCTTAACTTGTTCAACACCGGCAGCTTCAACTTTTTCAACATCGGCTTCGTCAATCAGTTTACCCTTTCCGACCAGTACTTCACCGCTTTCCGGATGAATAATATCCTCTTGCGCGGTTCTGCCTAAAATACGCTCTCCTATGGTGGCGATTACCTGACCGCTGTCAACAACCGGACGAACTATAATACCGCGCTCGGTACCGCAGTCTGTTTCCGTAATAACCACATCCTGACCGACATCTACCAAACGACGAGTTAAGTAACCGGCGTTAGCTGTCTTCAAAGCGGTATCAGCCAAACCTTTACGAGCACCGTGAGTAGAGTTAAAGTATTCGGACACCGTCAAACCTTCTTTAAAGTTGGATATAATCGGTTGTTCGATAATTTCACCCGACGGTTTAGCCATCAATCCGCGCATACCGGCCAATTGACGCATTTGTGCAGCACTACCGCGAGCACCGGAATCGGCCATCATAAATACGGAATTAAGCATATTACCTTGCGGTTTAGAAATATTCTTCATCATCGCGTCGGCAACTCTGTCGGTGCAAGAAGCCCAAATATCAACAACCTTATTATATTTTTCACCCTTAGTTATCAAACCGTTTTGATATTGTTGTTCAAATTCGGCAACCTGTTTAGAAGTCTCTTCAATTAATTCTTCTTTCTCGGCAGGAACAATCAAATCATCCTTACCGAATGAAATTCCGGCCAAGCAAGCATATCTGTAACCCAAACCCATAATGGCATCAGCCATAATACAGGTTTCTTTACCGCCGCAAACACGATATACTTCATCAATAATTTGCGAAATTTGTTTCTTTTTAACCAAACGGTTTACCAAAGAGAACGGAACGCCTTCGTGATGCGGTAAAATATCGGAGACGATTATACGACCGGCTGTTGTTTCAACAATACCTCTGGTAAACTTACCGTCATCGCCTACATATTCCATACGGCATTTAATTTTTTCGTGCAAATCAATTGCCTTGGCATTTAATGCCAACATACATTCTTCTTTGCTTGAATATACTTTGTATTCTTTCGGATCACGCTGAGCGCTCTTATCCATTTCTTCAATGCAATATGTCAGGTAGTAAATACCCAAAACCATATCCTGCGAAGGAACGATAATCGGTTTACCGGAAGCCGGAGATAATACGTTATTAGATGACATCATCAAAACGCGGGCTTCCAATTGAGCTTCAATAGAAAGCGGAACGTGAACAGCCATTTGGTCACCGTCGAAGTCGGCGTTAAATGCCGTACAAGCGAGTGGGTGCAAGTGAATTGCTTTACCTTCAACCAGCACCGGCTCATAAGCCTGAATACCCAAACGGTGCAAGGTCGGAGCACGGTTCAGCAACACCGGATGCTCTCTGATTACTTCTTCCAAAATATCCCAAACTTCAGGACGTTCTTTTTCAACCATACGCTTAGCTGCCTTCAATGTAGTAGCCATACCGTATTTTTCGAGCTTAGAATATACAAACGGTTTGAACAACTCCAATGCCATTTTCTTAGGCAAACCGCATTGATGCATCTTGAGTTCCGGACCGACCGTAATAACAGAACGGCCTGAGTAGTCAACACGCTTACCTAACAAGTTTTGACGGAAACGACCTTGCTTACCTTTGAGCATATCAGCCAAAGATTTAAGCGGACGTTTATTGGTACCGGTAATGGCACGACCGCGGCGACCGTTATCGAACAAGGCATCAACAGATTCTTGCAACATACGTTTTTCATTGCGGATAATGATATCCGGAGCGTGCAATTCAATCAATCTCTTCAAACGATTGTTACGGTTGATAACACGGCGATACAAATCGTTCAAATCAGAAGTGGCAAATCTGCCGCCATCCAACGGAACTAACGGACGCAAATCAGGCGGAATAACCGGTAACACAGTAAGAATCATCCATTCCGGTTTAGTGTTTGAGCTGATAAATGCTTCCACCAATTTCAAGCGTTTAACCAGCTTTTTGCGTTTTGCTTCTGAAGTCGTTTCCTTCAAATCGGCGCGCATAGTTGCTCTTTCGGCTTCCAAATCGATTTTAGAAAGAATTTCACGTAATGCTTCGGCACCGATACCGGCTCTGAACGCATCTTCACCGTATTTATCGATGGCATCTTGGTATTCATCTTCATTTAAAAGCTGATTGATTGATAAATCGGTAAGCCCCGGTTCAATCACTATATAGCTGTCAAAATACAATACGCGTTCCAAAGATTTTTCCGGAATATCCGTCAAAGTGGCAATACGGGAAGGCATAGATTTCAGGAACCAGATATGAGCAACCGGAGCTGCCAATTCAATATGCCCCATTCTTTCACGACGAACTTTGGAAAGAGTAACTTCCACACCGCACTTTTCGCAGACGATACCGCGGTATTTCATACGTTTATATTTTCCGCAGGAACATTCATAATCTTTTACCGGACCGAAAATACGAGCGCAGAATAAGCCGTCTCTTTCCGGTTTGAATGTACGATAGTTGATGGTTTCCGGTTTTTTAACTTCACCGTAAGACCAAGAACGAATTTGTTCCGGAGAAGCAATAGAAATTTTGATGGAATCAAAATTATCTGCAGCCAACTGTTGCGGATCTAAAACATTCATTAATTCATTATTCATTTATATAACTCCCTCAAATTATGCTTCTTCGTTTAACATTTCAACATTCAAGCATAAAGACTTGATTTCTTTAACCAAAACGTTAAATGATTCCGGTATTCCGGTACTGAAGCTGTCTTCACCGCGGACAATCTCATCATATACTCTGGTTCTGCCGGTAACGTCATCTGATTTAATGGTGAGCATTTCTTGCAAGGTATAGGCGGCACCGTATGCCTGCAATGCCCAAACCTCCATTTCACCGAAACGTTGACCGCCGAATTGAGCCTTACCGCCCAACGGCTGTTGCGTAACCAGACCGTAAGAACCGACTGAACGAGCGTGCATCTTTTCATCAACGATGTGGTGCAGCTTAATCATATACATAACGCCTACCGTTACCTTACGATCAAATTTTTCACCGGTACGACCGTCATACAAATCAATTTGTCCGGAAGTCGGCAAACCGGCCAGCGTCAGCATATTGTTGATATCATCGCCCGTGGCGCCGTCAAATACCGGAGTTGCCATCGGTATACCGTTCTTAAGATTGGAAATCATTTCCATTTTTTCACTCTCGTTCAAGGTAGCTACTTGCTTGTTATATTGCTTGTCGCCGTATATTTCTCTTAAGCGAGCGTTTAATTCTTCGGCTGTCTTTTCACCGCGTTTATACTGTTCACACATCTCATTAAGCTGTTTACCCAACTCTTTGGCTGCCCAACCGAGGTGCGTTTCCAAAATTTGTCCCACGTTCATACGAGAAGGAACACCCAGCGGGTTCAATACCACATCAACCGGAGTACCGTCTTCGGTATAAGGCATATCGGCAAGCGGCAACACACGGGAAACCGTACCTTTGTTACCGTGACGACCGGCCATTTTATCACCGGTTTGCATTTTTCTCTTGGTAGCTATGAATACTTTAACCAGCTTCAATACCCCCGGCAACAAATCATCACCGCGCTGAACTTTTTCAACTTTGTCTTCGTAATGCTTTTTAATGTTTTCAATGCGGGCATCAAAGGCAGCCGTATATTCTTCTATTTTTGCCATTAAAGCATCATCTTTAACCACAATATTTCGCCATTGTGCCGACGGAAGCCCTTCCAGCATTTCTTCGGTTAATTTAGCTTTTTTGGCTATACCTTTAGGAGCATCAACAACTGTCTGTCCTTTTAACATTTCTTTAAGACGGGTTTCATAACTGCGGCGGATAATAGCCATTTCATCGTCACGGTCTTTAGCAAGCGAACTGATTTCATCTTGTTCAATTGCCAAAGCACGTTCATCTTTTTCCACACCGCGGCGCGAGAAAATACGAACATCAACGACTATACCGTCGACGCCCGGTTGCGCACGAAGAGAAGTATCGCGGACATCGCTGGCTTTTTCACCGAAAATTGCACGCAGCAATTTTTCTTCCGGAGTTACCGGAGATTCGCCCTTCGGAGTAACCTTACCGACTAAAATATCACCGGCCTTAACGTGAGCGCCCACATATACTATACCGGCTTCATCAAGATTACGCAAGGCATCTTCACCCACATTCGGAATATCACGGGTGATTTCTTCCTGACCAAGCTTGGTATCGCGAGCCATCACCTCAAATTCTTCAATATGCAAAGATGTCAATACATCATCACGGGAAATTCTTTCCGAAAGCAAAATAGCATCTTCGTAGTTCAAACCGTTCCACGGCATAAAGGCAACCAAGAGGTTTTTACCCAAAGCTAACTCGCCCATATTGGTGCAAGGACCGTCGGCAATAATATCGCCTTTTTTAATATGATCGCCGACCTTAACCAACGGAACCTGATTGATACAAGTATTTTGGTTAGAACGACGGAACTTGGAAAGTTTATAAATTTCCACACCGACGCCTTTTGCATCATTGCCTTCGCTTCTGATAACGATACGGTTCGAATCCACGGCATCAACGACACCGTCATATTTAGCAACCAAAGTAGCACCCGAATCTTTAGCCACGGTAGCCTCAATACCGGTACCTACCAGCGGAGCTTCCGAACGCAAAAGCGGAACACCTTGGCGTTGCATATTAGAACCCATCAATGCACGGTTAGCATCGTCGTTTTCCAAGAAAGGAATCAAAGCTGCGGCAACCGAAACCAATTGTTTAGGCGAAACGTCAATATAATTAATATTTTCCGGCTTATCAAACTCAACTTCACCACCGCGGCGGCAAGTTACCAAATCATTGGCAAAATGACCGTCTTCGTTCACCTTGGCATTTGCTTCGGCGATTACCACATCACCTTCATCATCGGCGGATAAATATTCAACTTCATCGGTAACAACACCGTTCACAACCTTGCGATACGGACATTCGATAAAGCCGTACTTATTGACTCTGGCATACGTAGAAAGCGAGTTAATCAAACCGATGTTCGGACCTTCAGGAGATTCAATCGGGCAGATACGTCCATAGTGCGTAGGATGCACGTCGCGGACTTCAAAGCCGGCTCTGTCACGGCTCAAACCACCCGGTCCCAAAGCGGACAAACGACGTTTGTGGGTAATTTCCGACAACGGGTTGTTTTGATCCATAAATTGCGACAACTGAGAAGAACCGAAAAATTCTCTGATAACCGAAGCAATCGGTTTTGCATTAATCAAATCCTGCGGTTTAATATTGTTCAAACTTTCGGCGGTCATTCTTTCTCTGATGGCACGCTCCATTCTGAGCAATCCCATACGATACTGATTTTCCATCAATTCGCCGACGCTCTTAACACGACGATTGCCTAAGTGATCGATATCATCAACCTGACCTTTACCGTCGCGAATATCAACCAACTTCTTAACAATACGCAAAATATCGTCTTTTCTGACTACGCGGCAAGTATCCGGAGCTTCTTCCTTGGAAATATGCAGAGAAGAATTCATCTTAACACGGCCTACCGCCGACAAGTCATAACGTTCTTCATCAAAGAATAATTGCTTAAACAACTCGTCTGCAGCTTCATAAGTTGCCGGTTCTCCCGGACGCATCACGCGATATACGTCAAACAAAGCTTCCTGACGATTGGAATTTTTATCGACGGCTAAAGTATTGCGAATGTACGGCCCCACGTTTAATCCATCGATGTACAAAACATCAATGGATTTAATTTTATTATCAGCCAGAACTTTAAGCAAATCTTCATTAATTTCATCTCCGGCTTCAGCCAAAATTTCTCCGGTTTTGGCTGCAACAATATTTTTAGCCAAGAACTTACCGTACATCTGTTCTTTGGCTACCACGAAATATTCCAAACCTTCATCAGCCAATTTCTGAGCGGATCTCGGTGTTAATTTTTTACCGGCTTCCCATACCGTTTCACCGTTTGCGGCATTAACCAGCGCAAAATCAAATTTAACACCTTTCATACGAGCCGGTTCAAATTTCATTTTCCAGTTCTTTTTCTCGGCTACGTATGTTTCCGTTTCATAGAAGTAGCTGAGAATTTCTTCCTTATCCATCCCCTTAACGTCTTCCAAGGCAATGGTTTTACCTTCTTTAGCCAGCGCAGCAATTTTTTCTTCGGTTTCTTTTGAATACAACGAATAGAAGATGGATGTAATCGGTAATTTACGACGTCTGTCGATACGTGCATATACTAAATCTTTGGCATCAAATTCAAAATCGAGCCAAGAACCGCGATACGGAATTATTCTGGCCGAAAACAATTTTTTACCGGAAGAAATGGTTTTACCGCCGTCGCTGTCAAAAAACACGCCCGGAGAACGGTGCATTTGTGAAACAACCACACGCTCGGTACCGTTGAAAATGAATGTTCCCTTTTCAGTCATCAGCGGAATATCACCCATATAAACGTCTTGCTCTTTAATGTCGCGAATCGTTCTGGAACCGCTTGTTTCATCAACATCCCAAACAATCAGACGAAGAGTTGCTTTAATCGGCGCGGCATAGGTCATATCGCGTCTTATACATTCTTCTTCATCATACTTAGGTTCTTCCATCACATATTTAACAAAATCCAATTCTCCGGTTCCGGAATAATCTTTAATCGGAAAAATAGATTTGAAAACCTCTTCCAAACCAAACTCACAATGATTACCGTCAACATCAACGTTTTCGATAAAACTTTTGTATGAGCCTGTTTGTACGTCAATTAAATTCGGCATATCCATAACGGCATCGATTCGGCCGAAATTTTTCCTTACACGTTTTTTGCTCGTATAAGTCTCTGTCATTTATTTTATCCTTCTAATATATTGATTCTGCGACAATTCTTTTGAAAAATTCAATCCCGTCAACAGAAGGTTAACCCTTTATTGTTCGTTTCAAAAGAACAAGACCAAACCCTCGGCAAGCCTGCCTCTCGGTCTTATTCGCCAAATAATAGAACGTGTTTTTTTACACAAACACTCAAAACTCGCGCGGATTATATATTTTTAATTTATAGTTTGCAAGTATTTTTATCCTTTTGTTACGACAAATTTAAAACGGAACAGTTAGAGTAACAAAAAAGTCGTTAAAACAAGGAGAAAGATTTATCACGATATGACACAAACATTCTACCTGAAATAGTAATTTTAAGAGAGATTTTCTTACGAGCTGGCGGA